>CAIOHY010000190.1 GCA_903858205.1 uncultured Cellvibrio sp. | reverse complement strand
TGTGGGGTCTCCCCATGTGAGAGTAGGTCATCGTCAAGCTTCTAATCCAAAGCCCCGTCAGTTCCTCTGGCGGGGTTTTTTTATTTTTGCCTATCTTCTCGGTTGTGGCTCGATATTTTTCTTCCTTTGAGTTAGTGCAACACTTGGATGCAATTGATCTTTATACTAACCATATGTCAATTGACCAAAAAGTACGTAACGCACCTATGAATGAATTGCAGAGGCAAGTGTATCTTGCAGCACTTGGTATCGAGAACTATGCGCCGCGCTGGCTGTTGCCATCCGCTTTGCCTTCTGTTGCTTGTGTGTTACCCATAGTCGATTCTTCTCAAGAGCAAATCACTACATCTCTAACAATTCGCTGCGTTGCTAACGAGCCTATAGTGGAGCTGTCTGGATCATCGCTAAATCTACTAAGCGCTATAGCGGAACTTGGAGAACAGAAAAAGTCTAGCGTACCGGTTAATGCAGCAACAATTCTTCAACAGCTGAAAGAAAATAGTGCGTCTGTTGTGCAGCCGTTCTCTCTCAGCGTTTATCGTCCCAAACCTGGTTTTTTAATTATTGATTCACGTAATACGCACTTGGCTTTGCCTACAGATTTATTTCTGCATAATTTCTTGCGTTCATATTTTAAAAATAGCCATTTTACTTTGGATGATGAAGTTCTTCGCTGGCCATTAATTGAGAATCGATTTGTATCACGCACGGAAACGGATGCACGTAATGAACTTCAAACTTGGCTCGCTGTTGAGAATGAACTGCGACCGATAGAGGCACTTTGGTTGATGGGAGAGAGTGCTTCCCGTTATTGGTTGGCTGCTGATATGGATTGGCTTTCCGTTTGTTGGTCTACACAGTCAATTGATGGCTTGCCACTTAGCGCATTCATATTGCCTAGTCTCAACGAGTTATTGCAAAAGCCTGCGCAAAAAGCCATATTGTGGGCGAGCTTACCTTAACCGAGTCACTTTTGGCTCTCTATCCTGAATTGAAATAATGACTGACCAATTGGCTCTTGCATGTGAGACCCATACGGGCTTAGCGTTGCATTTTCGTCTGATCGCGGCAGATGACATCGATAAGGTAATGTCCCTTGAACGCAGTGCCCACTCACATCCCTGGCGACAATCCAGTTTTGAAGATTGCTTGAGTGGTCGCCAAAAATGTTGGCTGGCAGAACACAAAGGTATTCTCGTGGGCTATGTTGTTGTTACTCACGGTGGCGGAGATGCTGAGTTGTTGAATATTTCGGTCGCACCTTCGTACCAACGCAAAGGAATAGGCCAGTGTTTATTGGCTCATGCAGTGAATTGCGTAAAAGCAAAGGCCGATATGTTGTTTTTGGAAGTGCGCATGTCTAATCGTAAGGCGATTGCACTTTATGAAAGAGAAGATTTTTTTGAGGTTGGCCAGCGCAAAAATTATTACCCCACCGCCAATGGTCATGAAGATGCGCTCTTAATGGCGCGACAGCTTTTGTGAAAGCCTCTGACGGAAATTAGTGTTTTACCGGGCGCTTGTGCAGTTTGCGTTGCAGTGTGCGGCGATGCATACCCAGTGCCCGTGCTGTCGCTGAGATATTACCATCGTTTTCCTGCAATATTTTTTGAATGTGCTCCCATTCCAAACGATCAATGGAGAGCGGTGTATATGTTGGTTCTAGAGATGGGTGATTTTTTTGTTCACCAAAAGCTGCAAGTATTTCATCAGCATCGGCTGGCTTGCATAAATAATTCACTGCGCCCAATTTAACTGCTTCTACGGCAGTTGAAATACTCGAATAACCCGTCAGCATCACAATTGCTATTTCCGATTGGCGTAATTTTAATTCGCGAATTAATTGCAAGCCTGAATCACTACCCAACTTTAAATCGACAATTGCCCGTTCAAAATTAACACTGCTCGCCAGTTGTAGAGCTTGGGTTGCATCGCTCGCCGATATTGTTGAAAAGCCGCGTCTTTGCAGTACGCGCTCGAGCATTCTTGCCAATGTTGGGTCGTCATCTACGATTAAAAAATTTGTGGGTGCTGCGCTCATTTTGCGTGCGACTCTTTTGTTGATAAAAGTGTAATAGGTAGTTCGAGGTGTGTAATTGTCCCGCAGGGTACGCGATTATGGAGCGATACAGTGCCGCCATAGCGATTGATCGTAGCCTGTGTGAGCAGCAAACCAATCCCAAGCCCTTTGGTTTTCGTTGAGATAAATGATTTTCCCAAATGTGCAGTCACTTCTTCGGCAATTCCCGCGCCGCTATCTTTAATCGTCCACTGCATATTTTGTAAATTCCAGCGGATGTCAATTTCGATATCCTGCGGGCTGGCATCGGCGGCATTGTTCAATAGGTTAATAATTGCCTGTGCAATAGTCGGATGAAACTGCACGATCATGTCTGGGTGCTTAGCTGAAATATTCACTTGCGCAATGACATCAGGACGCAAAATTTTCCAGCGTTCAATTATGGTATCGCAGTAGCTTCTGATGTTGTCGCTGGGTAATTGCCCGTCCTTGCTTTGTTCCGCAGTGGCGACCAGTTCGCGCAG
>CAIOHY010000189.1 GCA_903858205.1 uncultured Cellvibrio sp. | reverse complement strand
TTTTGTTCGTTTGCGGGGTTGGTTTCTTGCTCATGGATCACCTCTGGAGTAAGTTTACTCAGTTTCTAAGGTGTCCGATATTGGTGGAGGGGATCAGTTTTGCCTCTTCGGGTGTGATACGAGTGATGTCGAGCGCAACACTGCTAGCGGCCGAGCTTGCTTGCGTGGCGTTCTTGTCAGTTGCAGGCGCCTCTTTTGAACAACCACCGAATAAAAACAGCGAGCTAATGAGCGGGACAATAAAGTAATGGGATAACGGAAATCCAAGCGGGCATTGTCTTAGCGGAGATTGTTTAAGCAAAGATTGTTTCAGTGGAGATTCTTTCGGCGGAGATTGTTTCATGGTCTGCTCACGGCTATTTATGGTTATTGGTCGCACAGGACGAATTTATAGTTATAAGCAATTATAGAGGAGGCGGCGATTGGCTTCCCGCAAATTGACGATTGTGAACATTAATTAACACTTTGATGCGAGGCTCGATACGTAAAGTCTCATCAACAGGTCTTTCAATGGTGGCTCAGGGTTGCGTATGTAATTAATCTTCGCTTAAGGTAGCGCCGCTAGGATTTGCGTGAAAAGTTTACTTGTAGATTCATTAACCTTAATTTTAGTAGGAGATTGTTTATGCGCGCCCTCATTCTTGCGACGGCTTTATTCAGTACCGCGGCTGTTGCTGGCCCTCAGTGCACCACAACCGATAAATCCCAATGGCTCGATCAAGCTAAATTTCAGGAAGACCTGAAGGCGAAAGGTTATGAAATTAAAGTGTTCAAAGTCACTGACGGCAACTGCTATGAAATTTATGGTTGGAATAAAGAAAAGCAAAAAGTTGAGATTTATTTTGACCCGGTCACTGGAAAATCAGTGAAAGAGGAAATTCAAGACTAATGTCACCGCAAACCGAAAAGCTCTGGGATCCACTGATAAGACTATTTCATTGGTCGATTGCAGCAATAGTTATAGCCAATTATTTCCTCAACGAGGAAGGTGACGATTGGCATCAATGGTTGGGATATATCGCTGTTGTCTGGCTCACAGTGAGATTTTTCTGGGGGTTTGTAGGTTCTGGTGCGGCGCGATGGTCGGATTTTTTTCCGACTCGCGCTAAGCTGGCGAGCCATATTTCCGCGTTGCGAAAAGGCGAGTCAGTTCACCGTATGGGGCACTCACCCTTGGGCGGGTTGGTAATGATCCTAATGATGCTCTGTATTTTATCGCTTGGCATCACTGGTTTCATGTTGGAAGAAATTGATTATTTCTGGGGTGTAGAGTGGGTCGAAACTGTTCATTCGTGGATTGCGGATTCATTGATTGCATTAGTGGCAATTCATGTTTTTGCTGCGTTGTTTGAAAGTTATCGCCTCAAAGAAAATCTGCCTCTCTCAATGATTACCGGCAAGCGCCGCAGAATCGAAAAGTAAAATTCGTTTTGAAAATGAATATCGTAAAAATGACTGGCTCAATTCCCTTTGAGCTGGTCGCTTTTTAGTTCGGAATTCCGTCCGGTACTCTTGTGACGCGTTTGGCTTGAGTGCCTTCCGGTGCGTCATACAAATCGGCAACTGAACCCAGTTGATCGCGCACACGAATCATGGAAAACATACCGCCCATTTCCAATTTTCCATAACGGCCTTCGCCCATCATCATTGGCAATGTATTTTCGGGACCGGGCATGTGGCCCATATCGGTATGCACCTGGTGCTCGGCCATACCGGTTTCGCCCATCGCCATATAACCGGGCAGCACTTTATTAATTTGCGCTTCCGGTTGTTTTACTCCAAGCATATTCGGCACGCCGTGACCCATCGCATTCATGGTGTGGTGGCTCATGTGGCAGTGGAATGCCCAGTCACCGGGTACTGCGATAAATTCCAAATCCCGTGTTTGACCCACACCCACTATTTCGGTGACTTCTTTTCGCCACTGCGCTTGCGGCCAACGTCCTCCGTCTGAACCGGTAAGCTCAAATTGCACACCATGCAAATGGATTGGGTGATTCCACATGGATAAATTGCCCACGCGAATGCGCACCCGCTCACCGGTTTGCGCGACCATGGATTCAATCGCCGGAAACACTTTGCTATTCATGGTCCACAAATCAAATTCACTCATCACGTTTGGATCGGGTCTATAGGTTCCGGGATGAACGGCCCAGTTGTGCAAGAGCACGGCATAGTCGCGATCGACCGCTGGCGATAGTTCTTCTTTGGGATGAATAATAAACATGCCCATCATTCCCATCGCCATTTGTAACATTTCATCGGCATGCGGGTGATACATGTGAGTGCCGTGTTGATTGAGGGTAAATTCATACACAAAGGTTTCGCCGGGTTTAATTGGTGGCTGGGTTAAACCGCTGACACCATCCATGCCCCAGGGCAACAAAATACCGTGCCAGTGAATGCTGGTATGTTCAGGTAATTTATTGGTGACATAAATGCGCACGCGGTCGCCCTCAACAGCTTCAATCGTCGGGCCGGGTGTGCTGCCGTTGTAACCCCAGGCTTTAATTTTTGTTCCCGGCGCGAATTCGTGTTCGATTTCTTCCGCAATTAAATGGAATTCTTTCACTCGATCGTTCATGCGATAACCGAGTGTGCGACCATTGGGTGTAATCACCGGACGATAACCCTGGGGTGTTGGCTCCATTTTTTTGGTGCTAACAGCGGGAATATTTTTGGTGGTTTTTGCGCTGGGTTTATGTTTGGTGTGATCAACCCCTGCATTGTGTTGTTGATGGGCCGAATGATCTTGTTGTGCACGCAGCGGCAAACTGGCCGCAACCAAACCCACTGCGCTGCCGAGCAATAGATTGCGACGATTAATCATGTTGATGCTCCTCATGTTTATTGGATTTTTTATTGGTGTGATCGCCATGTTTCATCTTGCTGTGATCCATTTTCGAATGATCTATCTTGCTGTGATCGACAGCAGGCGCGGGTGTTGGCAGTGCTCGTCCAATCGCTAATTCGAGTTGGCTGCGTGCTTGCCAATAGTTCGCGAGTTCGTTGGTATACTCATGTGCCAGTTGAATTTCCTGACGTTTACTATTGAGTAATTCAAACGGGCTGCCCAGCATAAAATTGGTTTCGCGATTGGATAGAGCCACGCGCCTTTCTGCTACCACTAAGCTCGCACTGATCAGATCCAGCTGCTCCCGTGCCGACCGCATTTGGTTTAATGCCAGTGCGATTTCCGTATCGACATCCAAAAGCGTTTGAGCGATCTGCGCTTGAAGTTTGATGGTTTGTGCATCGATTGCGGCAAGCTTGCCTTGATTGCGATTAAAGATGGGTAACGCAAATTCCAGCTCGGGGCCGACATTCGTTGCACCATCAAATTCGCGTTCCGCATTGATACCGACACTCATATCGCGCCAACCCTTTTCTTCGCGTATCAGAGCGCGGCGACTTTCTAGTTGAACTAGTTGCTGTGTAGTGATTTTTATATCCAAACGATCATTCTGGGCTTGTTTAACAAGATCGGTATGCGAGAATTTTTCTGTGGGCAATGCCGGTAACTGGTCAGGTAATGTGATTGTGTGATGCGATTCCATGCCTAACATATTCAATAATTCGAAATATTTTTCCTGCGCGTTGCGCTCGCGTTTTTTGACTTGCTGTTGGACGCGGCGCAATTCATTGTCGTAATACAAAAAACTGTTTTCGGACATATTGCCAGCGTGGTAGAGACTCTTTGCCAGTTGTTGGCGGGCAAGGGTGGCATCCAGCATTTGCTGTTGCACTTGTAAGTGTTGTCGCGCAGCAATCGCAGCAAAATAGGCATCACCCGCTCGTGAAATTAACTGCTGCAGTCGCGCTTGCAAATGCAATTGCACACTCAGCAGATTTTCTTCCGCCATCTGGCGGCGCAGCGGGCGGGTGAATAATTCCAGTAATGGTTGGCTTAAACCCACATCCAACTGCCAGCGCCCACCATCTTCGGGTTTTAGTGCGCCGATTGATAAATGCGGGTTGCTGATTAATTCGGCTTGCACACGCTGCGCATCGGCAATACCGAGTTGCGCCAATTCCATACGAACTTGTGGGGACTGCGATAACAGCATTTGTATCGCACTTGGTAAGTCGAGTGTTTTATCGGTGATAACCGGAACAGGGGCGGATAATTTTACATCCGGGAAGTGCTCGCTAAGCTGGTGCTCCAGTAACGCACGTGAATTATTCGGTGGTGTGCTGGCACAAGCGCCAAGCAAGAGCACAGAAAATAAAAGTGAAGTCTTGCGCAGGAGATGATTTTTTTTGCACATGAAGTAAAGCCCTATTATTTTTTAAACGGCTGGCGCTTGCCAGTTGCGTAAACGCAGTGCATTGGTCACTACAAAAACACTCGACAAAGCCATAGCGCCAGCGGCGAGCATCGGCGATAACAAAATTCCAAATGCTGGATAGGCCACACCAGCCGCGAGTGGAATTAACGCGGCATTGTAGGCAAATGCCCAGAATAAATTTTGTTTAATGTTGCGCATGGTTGCGCGCGCCAGCGCAATACTGTTTGGTACTCCTTTAATGTCGCCACTGACCAATACTACGTCAGCGCTTTCGATGGCGATATCCGTCCCTGTACCCATAGCCAAACCCAGATCAGCTTCAGCGAGTGCGGGCGCATCGTTAATACCATCGCCAACATAGGCGATAGCGCCGTGCTGTTTGCGCAATTGTTTCACGGCGGCCACTTTTTGATTCGGCAATACTTCAGCGATCACCACATCAATACCCAATTGTTTTGCGATCACATCGGCAGTGCGTTGGTTGTCACCGGTGATCATGGCGATTTTAAAATCGAGGCTGTGTAATGTTTTTAACGCAGCGGCAGCGCCTGGTTTAATCGTATCGGCCAGTGCCATCACCGCAGCGATGTTATTGTTGATCGCCATGTAAATCGGTGTTTTCCCCTCGTCCGCCAACTGCTGTGCGCTCGCGCGGAATGCATCCAGATTGATGCCGAGTTTTTCAAACAGGCGATCTGCGCCTATGTGAATTTCTTTACCCGATACGTTCGCTTTCAATCCATAACCGGCAATGGCTTCAAAGGATTCCAGATTTCCTAGCGAGATTTTTTCAGCGGCAGCAGCCTCGACCAGCGCCTTGCCGATAGGATGTTCAGAGCGTTGCTCGGCTACAGCTGCCAATGCGAGGACCGTATTTTTTTCAAACCCTGGCGCGACAATAAAATCTGTCAACTTGGGTTGGCCAAGGGTGAGCGTGCCAGTTTTATCAAACGCGATGGTTTTGATGTCGGCGAGTGTTTGCAAGGCGCTGCCGCGACGAAATAGTAAACCCATGCTCGCGGCGCGCCCTGTGCCCACCATTATCGATGTAGGCGTTGCCAAACCCATGGCGCAAGGGCAGGCGATAATCAACACGGCGACCGCATTGATAAGCGCAAAACCGAGTGTGGGCTCAGCACCAAAAATCAGCCATACAAAAAAGGTCAGCGCCGCAATTAACATCACCACCGGCACAAACCAGCGGGTGATTTTGTCTACCATTGCTTGTATCGGGAGTTTGGAACCCTGCGCGGTTTCTACCAATTCGATGATCTGAGCCAATAGCGTATCTTTCCCGGTTTTGGTGACGCGATAGGTGAACGAGCCTGTGGTATTGAGCGTACCTCCAATCACTTCAGCGGCAACCGCTTTGCTTACAGGGATGGATTCACCGGTCATCATGGACTCATCGATAAACGAACTGCCTTCAATAATTTCCCCATCGAGTGGAATGCGTTCACCGGGGCGAACCAGTAGGAGATCATCGGGCTCAATCAGTGAGAGATCGACAATTTCCTGGTGCCCATCGCGCAAACGCGTTGCCTTGTGCGGCTGGAGCTTTATCAAGCGGGTGATGGCGTCGCTGGTGCGACCGCGGGCGTTGGCTTCCATCAACCTGCCTAACAATATCAAGGTGACTATCACCGCTGCCGCTTCAAAGTAGACATTGACGGTGCCGGCGGGCAGGGCAAATGGGGCAAAGGTCGCGACCAGCGAATAGCTCCAGGCCGCAAGGCTGCCGAGGGCGACCAGCGAGTTCATATCTGGCCGCGCGCGAAATAATGCGGGCAAGCCGTGCTGGTAAAAAATGCGGCCCGGACCAAACATCACCAAGGTTGTAAGCAGCGCTTGTATAACCCAGTTCCAATGGCCCAGAGCGGTCATCGACCAGTGATGCAATGCCGGAATTACATGACCGCCCATTGCCATTACAAAAACGGGCAGGGTAAGGATCGCGCTCAATATAAATTGTTGTTTGAGTTGTACTCGCTCCCGTTCGCGCCGCTTTGTCTGTTTATCACGGTCTTCGCTATTCGCCAGCCCGGCTTTGTAGCCCGCCTGCTCAACACTGAGGATTAGCTCCTCCGGCGCAACCGGGTGGGCGAGTACAACACGCGCCCGCTCAGTGGCGAGATTGACGCTGGCAGAGCTAACGCCATCAACTGATGCCAAAGCCTTTTCAACGTGCGCAACGCAAGAGGCGCAGGTCATTCCTCCGATAATCAGCTCTAGTTCCTGTATTGGCTCGGGCACAATCTGTTCCTCGATAAAGCGGGAGACGCAAGCCTAAACCTTTCCGCAAGTGGAAGGTCAAGTATTCGTTTACCAGATTACAAATTCCGACAAATTTAAGGTGTTTAGGGGCAGTGAGTCAGGATAAGATGCCCGCATCCTGATTGAGGTTGCCAAGCCCTGTCGGCAGAATATCCAGTCTATTTATAACGAGAGGTTTATTGTTCATGCGTTCATCCGCCCCGTTTTTGTCTACTACTACATGGTTCAAGCACACCCTTTCTGCAGCGTGTCTGAGTGCAGGTCTGTTAATGGTGCAGGGTGCTTCGGCAACTACCGTGCAATTTCAAACGGTGATGGGTGATTTTGAGGTAAATCTGTTTGATAAAACCACACCAAAAACCGTTGAAAACTTTTTAACTTACGTAAAAGCAGATGCTTATAAAAACACCATCGTGCATCGCTCCGTGCCGGATTTTGTTGTGCAAGGCGGTGGTTACCAATACAACGGTCAATTGCCACTGGTAACCATCCCGCAAAACGCGAAAGTGACTAACGAACCTGTCTACTCCAATCTGCGTGGCACCATCGCGATGGCTAAATTGGGTAGCGATGCCAACAGTGCCACTAATCAGTGGTTTATTAATCTGAATAACGACAACGTTTCAAATTTAGACAAACAAAACGGCGGCTTTACCGTGTTTGGCCAAGTAACGGGCAATGGTATGGCGATAGTCGATGCAATCGCTGCACTTAACCGCTTTTCGCTTGGTGCGTTTCAGGGTTTTCCGCTGAGAAACTACTCTGAGCAAGACAACAAAAACAACGTGGCAATTACCAACGCTCATTTAGTCTTGATTCAAAACGTCGTGATTCTGAATGCAGATCCCGATACCGCAGCGAACCTTAGTCCCACCAAAAACACCCTCATCAATGAGAAAGAAAAAGATGACGGCGGCGGAAGCATGGGTTTATTCGGTTTGCTGA
>CAIOHY010000188.1 GCA_903858205.1 uncultured Cellvibrio sp. | reverse complement strand
ATTGGCGCTTTTCTTGGGGCTTATTATTTATCCAAAATTGCGTTTAGTGTGATTCACAATTTGCGCACTCAAGTGTTCAATCATATGACGCAACTACCGAATGCACATTTTGATCAAAGCAGTTCCGGGCATCTTATCTCTGTCATTACTTACAATATTAATGGTGTGACCTCGGCGGCGACCGATGCGTTAAAAATTTCCTTGCGTGAAGGTCTGACAGTCATTTTTTTGTTTGCAACGCTAATCCAAATGGATTGGAAGTTGACGATGATTTTTATTTTGATTGCGCCAGTGATTGGTTTTCTGGTTTCTGTGGTGGGCAAGCGTCTGCGTCGTTTAAGCAATAAGGTGCAGAATTCCGTGGGCGACATTACCCAAGTTACCGGCGAGATGATTAATGGTGTGCGGGTAATGCGCAGTTTTGGTGGCGAAGATTATGAAAAGCAACGCTTTGAAGCGGCGAGCAAAAAAAATTACCAACAGAATATGAAAATTGTGGTTACCTCAGCGGCCAATACTCCGCTGATTCAGCTCATAGTTGCAGCAGCCATGGCGGCCTTAATTTTTATCGCACTGAGTTTTATGGAAATTGCCGATCCCGCAAAATTTGTCGCCTATATGACTGCCGCGGGAATGATGCTGCCATCCATGCGCCGCTTGGGTGAAGTGGCTCCTGCAATCCTTAAAGGCGTCGCCGCGGCGGACAGCGTGTTTACTTTAATTGATACGCCAATTGAAGAGGATCGCGGGACTCATAAAGTTGACCGTGTTAAAGGCGATGTTGAATTAAAAAATGTAACCTTTTGTTATGCGAATCAACCTGTGCCCGCGTTAAATGCTATTGATTTAACCGTAAAAGCCGGTGAAGTGATTGCATTGGTAGGGCGTTCAGGTAGCGGTAAATCCACACTTGTAGGTCTGCTGAACCGTTTCCATGATGCTACCTCAGGCGACATTTTAATTGATGGTGTGCGCGTGAGCGACTATACGCTCGCCAGTTTGCGAGAGCAGATAGCCCTGGTGAACCAGCAAGTTACCTTGTTTAACGATACGGTTGCGGGCAATATTGCGTACGGTAGTTTGCAATCGCGCTCGTTGGATGAGATTCGTCGCGCTGCCGATGCAGCATACGCCACAGAATTTATCGAACAGTTGCCGGATGGGTTTGATACGATGATCGGTGAAGCCGGGGCGCGTTTATCGGGTGGTCAGCGGCAGCGCTTGGCAATTGCCCGTGCCCTGCTAAAGGATGCGCCCATTTTAATTCTCGATGAGGCAACGTCGGCATTGGATAACGAGTCTGAGCATTACATCCAGGCTGCGCTCAGCACAGTGATGAAGGGCCGGACTACTTTTGTAGTTGCGCATCGATTATCGACAATTGAGCAGGCTGACCGGATTATTGTGTTGGATCATGGTGAAATACTCGAACAGGGTACCCACACAGAATTGTTGGAAAAAAATGGACACTACGCCAGACTACATGCCAAACACTTTAATGACGATGAGACCACACCGGAATCGCCGGAGGTTTGATATGCGAGTAACTGCAGTAATTGACTGTGCTGGAGATGCGGACTTAATGGATTACACCTATCGGAGTTACTTATGCATCTGACCATGCCTTACTTTGAACGAGCGCACATTCTGGTGGTGGGCGACCTGATGCTGGATCGTTACTGGCATGGGATGAGCTCACGTATATCGCCTGAAGCCCCGGTACCCGTGGTGAAGGTCAGCCAAACGGAAGACCGGCCCGGCGGTGCGGGCAACGTCGCGCTTAACATGGCCGCACTGGGGTGCGGGGTTTCGCTTATCGGGGTGGTGGGTGACGACGAAGCCGGGCACATTCTCCAAAGCCGCTTGAAGGCGGCCAAAATTCACACCAATTTCCAGGTTTCCACCACCAAGCCGACAATCACCAAGCTGCGTGTCGTTAGCCGCCACCAGCAGTTATTGCGCATGGATTTTGAAGAGAAATTCGATGCGGCTGATAGCTCTGAGTTTGCGGGCAAGGTGAAAAACCTAATCGGTCGCGCTGATGCCTTGGTGCTCTCGGATTATGCCAAAGGCAGTCTGCTCGATTGCCAAGCCCTTATCCGTATGGCGAAGGATGCAGGGGTGCCCGTATTGGTTGATCCCAAGGGCAATGACTTCACCCGTTATCGTGGTGCCACCATGCTGACACCCAACTTCCTTGAGTTTGAGGCGGTGGTAGGTAAATGCACCAGTGAACAGGATATGGTGAATAAGGGCGAAGCCTTGATGCAGGAATTGGGTCTGCAAGCCTTATTGGTTACCCGTGGTGAGCAGGGTATGACCCTGTTGCGTCATCATCAGCCAGAGCTGCATTTGCCCGCGCGCGCGCGCGAGGTGTTTGATGTGACCGGTGCTGGCGATACGGTTATCGCGACGCTCGCCGCTGTTATTGCTGCTGGTCAGGCCTTGCCAGAAGCCACAGCGCTGGCCAATTTGGCGGCGGGTATTGTGGTGGGCAAAATGGGTACTGCAACGGTGAGTGCACCGGAATTGCGGCGTGCGATCATCGCTGAGCAAGGTGCCGAGCGCGGCGTGGTCACCGAGGAACAATTGTTGATGGCGTTGGAAGATGCCCGCGCCAGTGGCGAGCGCATCGTATTTACCAACGGCTGTTTTGACATTATCCATGCCGGGCATGTGGGCTATCTCGAAGAGGCGCGCAAGCAGGGCGATCGCCTGGTGTTGGCGGTTAACTCCGATGACTCCATTCGCCGCTTAAAAGGTTCTGGCCGCCCCATCAACCCGCTTGATCGTCGTATGGCGGTGCTTGCCGGGCTTGAATCGGTAGATTGGGTGGTGCCTTTCGATGAGGATACGCCGGAGCGGTTATTGCGTC
Organism: uncultured Cellvibrio sp.; assembly: GCA_903858205.1. Taxonomy (GTDB): domain Bacteria; phylum Pseudomonadota; class Gammaproteobacteria; order Pseudomonadales; family Cellvibrionaceae; genus Cellvibrio. The sequence goes on along the minus strand of CAIOHY010000188.1, from coordinate 24,797 downwards.
GCGTCAAGCCGGACGTATTGGTGAAGGGGGGCGATTACCGTGAAGATCAGGTGGTCGGTAGCCAAATTGTTAAAGCCTACAACGGTTCGGTTAAGGTGTTGAGCTTCTACGATAATTGTTCAACCACGTCGATTGTTAACAAAATCCTGCGTCAGTAAGCGGCGAGCCCCGTTAACTGCTAAAAAGCCCCGCCAATATGTAGATTGGCGGGGCTTTTTTATGGACGACTTTCGGTAGTTAGTAAGATTGCTTAGGCCGCTAGTTCCAGAATTTCGCGCGAGGCTTCCGGTGTAATAACGCCATGTTCGCCCAGCGCCAGGAGCTCGTGTTTGATCAGCATATCCACGAGTTTCGGGATTGACTCGCGCCCGACGCCGTAGCCACTCAGGCTAGTCGGCGTGCCCATTTGTTCAAAGAAGTTTTTGGTTGCGGCTATAGCGGCATCGATCAACGCGTCTTCATCGCTATGGTTGAGGTTCCACACGCGGCGGCCATATTGCAGCAGCTTGGCGCGTTTTTTATCGCGCTGGTGTTGCATCACCGCCGGTAAAACGACGGCGAGAGTTTGCGCGTGATCCAAACCGTGCATGGCAGTGAGTTCGTGGCCGATCATATGGGTTGCCCAATCCTGCGGTACCCCGACGCCGATCAGGCCGTTCAGCGCCATAGTGGCCGCCCACATCACGTTGGCGCGCACTGCGTAGTTGGTGGGTTCTTTCAAAGAGCGCGGGCCTTCTTCGATCAAGGTCATCAACAGGCCTTCGGCAAAACGATCCTGGACTTTGGCATCCACGGGATAAGTCAGGTATTGCTCCATGATATGGACAAACGCATCAACCGCTCCGTTGGCGATTTGGCGTGGTGGCAGGCTGTAGGTAGTGGTTGGATCGAGAATCGCAAATTGCGGATAAACCAGGGGGCTGCCAAAGGCTAGCTTCTCATGAGTTGCGGCTTTGGTAATCACCGAGTTGCCATTGCTCTCAGTGCCTGTCGCGGGCAGTGTTAACACGCAGCCAATCGGCAGTGCACTAAAGAACGGCTGGTGTTTGGCCATAATGTCCCAGGGTTCACCCTCAAAATTTATCGCCGCTGCAATCAGTTTGGTGCCATCAATTACGCTGCCGCCACCGACTGGCAAGAGGAAATCGATCTTCTCTTTTTTAACCAGCTCAACCGCCTTCATTAGTGTTTCATAGTGGGGGTTGGGCTCTATGCCGCTGAACTCGAACCAGGTTTTTCCCTCTAGCGCTTTAACGACCTGGTCGTAGACGCCGTTCTTTTTGATCGAACCGCCGCCGTAAGTGACCAGGATGCGCGCGCCCTCGGGGATAAGATTGGCGATCTCTTTGATTTGGCCTTCACCAAAAACAATCTTGGTGGGGTTGGAAAAGGTGAAATTTTGCATGAGCTATTCTCCGTGGATGAGCTTGCTAATGAGGTAGTGGGCGCTGACTCTACTGGTCTGCGTGAATGAACTCGATCAGGTTTACGCTAATTTACGGCGGGGAGATGAAAATATCGCCCGCATCGATACTGAATTCAACGGGGGTAAGTGAACGCCCGCTACAGGGGCCGGCCACACATTTGCCGGTCTTTATCACAAAGAGTGCGCCGTGATTGGCGCACTGGATCATGCTGCCGCTGCTATCGAGGAATTGGTTTTCCACCCATTCGAGCGGAATGCCGATATGCGGGCAGCTGTTTTGGTAGAGATAGACTTTGCCCTGCTGGTTGACTGCAAACAGCTTGCGATCGCTCAGGTTAAAGCCCTTGCTGCCATTCTCGGGAATATCGGCAAGGGCGCAGAGACGCAGCTTATTCGGTGAGTTGGCGGTCACTTAATGAGGGCCACTTACTTGGGTGCTGCAAGGCGAATGGTGTGAGTCAGTAGCTTGCCATCGCGTGCCACGCTGACCGTGACTTTATCGCCCGGTTTGTAATTTTCCAGCGCGCTCAGGAGCTGGTCATCATTGGTGGTGGGGTAGTCGTTGATGGCGACAATTACATCGCCCAGCGTGATCTGCCCCCAATTATTGCGTCTGGCTCCTTCAAGCCCGGCTTCAGCAGCGGGCGAGTTGGGTTCGACACGCAGGATGGGCACGCCTTCGATGCCAATCTGCTGCGCCCACTGATCCGGCGCTACCGCGATACCCAGCACCGGACGAACCAGTCGGCCATGCTCGATGAGTTCCGGTACAACTTCCTTGACGGTATTTACCGGGATCGCAAAACCTATGCCTGCGCTGGCACCGCTTGGGCTGTAAATCATGGTATTGACGCCAATCAACTTGCCTTCAGAGTTGAGCAGAGGGCCACCCGAGTTGCCGGGGTTGATGGCTGCATCGGTCTGGATCACGTTGGTAATTTTGCGCTGGTTGGGGGAGATAATTTCGCGCCCTAATGCGCTGACTACGCCGGTGGTGAGTGTGGCATCCAATCCAAATGGGTTGCCTATCGCCAGCACCTTGCGACCGACACGCAGATCACTGGAATCGCCAAGAGGCAGTGCGTTCAGCTTGGCTTTTTTACCGTCGATTTTAAGCACGGCGAGATCACGTTCCGGCGCCAGACCCACGACCTCTGCGGGCCAGTTGGATTGATCCTGTAAGGTGATGGTGATCTGTCGCGCACCTTCCACCACATGGTAGTTGGTGACGATATAGCCCTTGTCGTTCCAGACAAATCCGGTGCCTGAGCCGCGTGGCACAGTCACCAGATCAAAGGAGTAGGGATCGCGTGCGAGTTGTTGGTTGGTGACGAACACCACACTGGGGCGCGCCGCTTCAAACACCTCAATAGTGTTGCGTTCATCATCGGTTGAAAAAGCCTGGGCACTCGCGCTGAGGGCGCTAGCGCCAGTAAAGAATGTTAAGACTAGCCAGTGCCAAATTCTCATGCCCAGTCGCCCCACCGATTAAGCGTTATCGCGCAACGCTTGAATACGCGCTTCCAAGGGTGGATGGCTGGCAAACATATTGCGCATTCCGCCGCTGATACCAAAGGCACGCATGCTACTTGGTAAAGGTGTTTCCACTCCGGCGTTGGATTCCGCTTGCAGGCGCTGCAGGGCGCGGATCATTGCACCGCGATCAGCGAGTGTTGCACCGGCATGGTCGGCGCGGTATTCGCGGTAGCGCGAGAAGGCAGCAACGATCATCGAAGCCAAAATACCTAAGACTACTTCCGCCACCATGGTCGCGATCATAAAACCAAAGCCGCGTCCGCTTTCATTCTTGAGCAATACCCGGTCAACAAAGTCACCGATGATGCGCGCAAAGAACATCACGAAGGTGTTTACCACCCCTTGAATCAAGCTCAGGGTGATCATATCGCCATTGGCGACGTGGCCGATTTCGTGTGCGAGTACTGCTTCTACCTCATCGCGTTCAAAACGTTGCAGCAAGCCCAAGCTCACCGCAACCAGCGCCGCATTGCGGTTCCAGCCGGTGGCGAAGGCGTTGGATTCTTGCGCGGCGAACACGCCAATTTCCGGGGTTTTGATGCCGGCCTTTTGTGACAATTTGGTCACGGTATCGACCAGCCATTGCTCGTCGGCATTGCGCGGCTGTTCAATCAGCTGAACGCCCATGGAGCGCTTCGCCATCCACTTGGACATAAACAGGGAAATAAAGGAGCCGACAAATCCGAACACGGCACAAAACACCAGCATACTTGATAAATCCAAGCCGCCAGCGGTGCGGTAATTGCCTACGCCGAGCAGGCTCAGAACAATACCTGCTACCAACATGACTGCGAGGTTCGTTAACAAAAACAAGCCTATGCGTAACACGATAATATCTCCCATAAAATGATTAGTTCACTGCGTTATACGCAGCCTCGCGGGAGTATATGTGTGCACTGTTGAGGAATTTCAATCATTGCCGCGTTAAGAAAGGAAAAGCGATGGCGGGAATCGAGCAAAGGGGGGGGCGGAAAAATAGCCACCACCGAGGCGGCCCAAGCAATCGTATTTTTGACAGGCATTGTCATTTAGTTTGGCGATGGTGATTTTAACTGCAGCAATTGCGTGTTGAGCTGGTTGATTTTTGCAGACATCTCTTCAATTAAGCCCAAGCATATTTGCGGTTGATGTTCGATTAACACGATGAATTCTTCTTTGCGAACCGCGAGCACTGTGCAGTCGCTGCTGGCGATGACGGATGCCATGCGCGGTTGTCGGGTGAACACAGCGAGTGCTCCGAAGATCTCATTGGCGTGGATATCACCTACTTTTACCCCGTCGCAAACCGCGTCGGCAGCACCCTCTAGTAATGTGTAAACGCGGTCGGCGATATCGCCTTGCTTGATGATTGTCTCTCCCGCATTGAAATGAAGGAAGCCGGCAGAAGGTTGGAATTCACTGCGCAATTCTTGGGTGAGTGCCTGCTCGTAATAACTGATGGTGCTTAATAGCAGGTAAGCCCAGTTGCGTTGGGATTTGAGATCGCTATTGGCTTGCGTGACCAGTGCATCTCGTTCATAGGCCAGCAGGGTCACGGGGCCTTTGCAGCTGAATTGTCCCTGCGGCAGATTGAGTGAGCGCGGGAGACCAAGCAGATCGCCTTCTTCAAGATGCATGACTAATTTGTTGTGCAGGTAATAATCGACCCGACCCTCGACAAGCAGGAGTGTTCGCGTTGGGGGGATATCGGCAAAAATATCGTCGCTTGCGTTAACGGTAAATGGCTCATCGGCGGGCGTAACTTGCGTGCATAACAGCGCGGTGAGGCTGCGCAATTTAGTGGCAAGCTCCGACATGAGATCAGACTGTTTGGTTGGAAGATGCATAAACCCCCTCGGATACAATAAGCACTAATAACGCACTTTTAGTGTAGCCTGTGCCGGGGAAAAAACTGCGCCTAAAGCCTCAATCTGTTAACGGGCGAGCGTTTTTTCGCGCGCGTGTTATGCCGTCGCTTGGGAAAGGTTTCCCTCATCCGGCGATTCAGCTTCTCTCACTAACTGGGCTTTCAAATCGGGAGGGATATCGTTCCAATGTACATCCATCAGTGCACCCTGCAGTGCGTAGAGCATGACTTTGGAGACATTGATGTCGCGGGCTCGTATACGGCGATAAGCTTCAACAGCACCGGTTCGCTTGAGATCGGCGTAAGTATTTATCCCTATAGCGCGAAGGATGTTTACCGATGCCATTCCGAGGTTCTTTAATTGCAATAACTCACTATGACTTGCGGTCATACAGTGCAATCTCCATTTCTTATTATCGGGTATAGTGTTTTTTTTAATTTCCGTTTATAGCGCCGCCTTATCTTACATACTTGCTTTCCTCGTGCAAACGATTTCTCGAAAGTAAAGTAAAAAATTGTACGGAATGATTCTCGGTAATTATTAAATTGGCGCAAAACTTCGCAAAAATTTTTATCTATAAACCTCGAGTGGTGGAATTTGTTTATGAATGTTTGTGTGCCCGAGCTGCTGCTCGGTTTGGATGAGCGCGAACTGGTGGACTCTTCGCTGCTCGCTTGCCGTGTGCATTGGCAAATACTCGATCCGTTATTGTTTTTAGTGGAGCGTGCGGCCAGTGCCGGTTTTGTTTTAAAAGTGGCGAGTAGTTATCGCAGTTTTGATCGGCAGTTGCTGATTTGGAACAACAAAGCACGTGGTTTGCGGCCGGTATTGAATGATGCGGGTGATGTTATCGATATGAATTCGTTGTCCGAGCGCGATAAAGTATTTGCGATATTGCGTTGGTCGGCATTGCCGGGTGCATCGCGCCATCACTGGGGAACTGATATCGATGTGTATGGAAGCGCACACATAGATCCTGAATATCAATTGCAGCTAACGGTTGCCGAGACGCAAGGCGATGGCCCTTTCGCAGAATTTCATCGTTGGTTAGATGATGAATTGGCGCAGGGTAGCAGCGATTTTTTTCGCCCCTATGCACGGGATCGCGGCGGTATAGCGCCTGAACCTTGGCATTTGAGTTATGCACCATTAGCGAACATTTATTCGCGTTGCTTCATGCAGGAGCTGTTACGTGAGCAGCTTGAAAAAACCGATTTGGAGTTGAAGCACGTTGTGCTCGATAATCTCAATGAAATCTATCAGCGTTTTATTGTTGCTGATTAGCACTCTATAAAGGAATTTTTTTTGACTCATTCTGAAGTGAATTTACCTGCCTCAAAAAAAGCGGTTCGCGCCTGGATGTTATTCGATTGGGCGGCACAACCGTTTTTTACCGTTGTCATTACGTTTATTTTCGGTCCCTATTTTGTAGCGCGACTGGCAAGCGATCCGGTAGTGGGGCAAGCGGCTTGGGGTTATACCGTGACGATTGCCGGTATTGCGATTGCACTGATGGCGCCAATATTAGGCGCAATCGCCGACGCAACCGGTGCGCGCAAACGTTGGATTGCTTTTTTTGCCACCCTAAAAATTATCGCGCTCTTATTGCTTTGGTTTGCTGCGCCTGGCTCTGCGCTATGGTTGCCGATGTTGTGCGTCATTGTGGCGATGATTGCTGCGGAGTTTTCGATTGTATTTAACGATTCGATGATGCCGCGCTTGATTGCGCAAGACGATATTGGGCGCATTTCCAATCTGGCGTGGGGTTTGGGTTATCTCGGTGGTCTGGTTGTTTTATTCGGCGTGTTGTTATTGCTCGCCGGCAATCCCACCACCGGAAAAACCATCGCCGGTATTGCGCCCTTGTTTGGTTTGGATGCGGCGCAGGGGGAAGATGCACGCATCACCGGGCCCTATGCGGCGCTCTGGTATTTAGTTTTTATCTTGCCGATGTTTTTGTTTACACCGGACAGCAGCAAAGGTGTGCCGCTGAAAACGGCGATTGCTGAAAGTATTGGCGAGTTAAAAAATACAGTGCGTGAGCTAAAGCAACGCGCGGGCTTGTTGCGTTTTTTAGTGGCGCGCATGATTTATCAAGATGGTGTTAATGGCCTGCTCGCATTAGGTGGCACCTTTGCTGCGGGTATGTTTGGTTGGCAGACGATTGAGATGGGAATTTACGGTATTTTATTGCTACTGGTCGCGATTGGTGGTTGCGCTTATGCCGGTCGACTGGATACGCGCATGGGCTCAAAAAAAGTTATTTTGCTCAGTTTGTTGTGTTTAATTGTCGCCACGCTCGGCATTATTTCAACCGGCCCAGGTTATTCGCTATTTGGTTTGGTGCAATTTTCCACGGTGGATGCGGGTGGTTTATTTGCAACCGCTGCTGAAAAGGCCTACATCGTTTTTGGTTTATTAATTGGTTTGGCATTTGGTCCGGTGCAAGCGTCATCGCGTTCATTTATGGCGCGCAGCGTGAGTGCCGATGAAGCGGGGCGCTATTTTGGCATCTATGCGCTCGCGGGTCGCGCTACTGCATTTTTAGCGCCCGCTGCGGTAGCGAGCTTGACGCTTTATGCAGATTCCGCGCGTATCGGTATGGCGGCGTTGATTTTATTTTTAGTTGCCGGTTTAGCGATATTGTTGAAAGCGCCTTATCCTGCAACAGCCAATCAGTCGACGTGAATTTAGGATTTAGTGAAAGGGCAAAGAGATAATTATGTTAGTCATTTTTGATTGCGACGGTGTTTTGGTAGATAGTGAAATTATCTCTGCGCAGGTGTCGAGTGATTGCTTAAAAGAAATTGGCGTGGAGCTAAGTGCGGAACAGATTTTAGAAACCTATCGCGGAAAATCTGTCGCAGATTGTATTCGCATGATCACTGAAGAGTTATCCAAACTGGATTCCTGGAAAGCGCTAAATTCTGCGGAAAAAACCGAGCGTGGCACGCAGTTTTGGCGGCACGTGCAATTGCAAACATTGGTGGTTTGCGAGCAGCATCTTGAACCTGTTGCAGGCGCGATAGCGGTATTGGATGCGTTGCGAGAAAAACAGATTCCATTTTGTGTTGCCTCCAACGGTAAGCATGAAAAAATGCGCATGACCTTGGCTAAAACGGGCATTATGCCTTACGTGCAAGGGCGCGTTTTCAGTTTTGAAGATGTGACGCGCGGCAAGCCCGCTCCCGATTTATTTTTACACGCAGCAAAATCCCTCAACGTAGCTGCTGAGCAAGCGATAGTGGTGGAGGATTCCCTAACGGGGATTCAAGCGGCGGTTGCTGCCGGTATGCGTCCGCTCGGGTATTGCCCGCCGAACAGGGATGGTAGCGCCAATGTGTTATTGCAACCTATGCTTGCGCTTGGTGCGGAAGTATTTTTTGCGATGGAAGAGTTAATCCCATTAATTTTTAAAGCACAGTTTACTTCTAAGGATGACTAGGCTGGATGGTTATGCAGATCCCAACACACAATTTTGGCCATGTGGATGTATGGCAAGAAATTCGCTCGGAAGCGCAGCAAGCGAGTGCAGATGAACCTGTGCTCGCCAGTTTTTATCACGCGAGTATTTTGAATCACGCTTCTTTTGCGGCGGCGATCAGCTTCCACCTCGCCAATAAGCTTGATAGTCAGGCATTGCCGGCGATGATGCTGCGCGAGGTATTTACGGAGGCGATGCTGGCCGATGCCAGTATTGAGCAGGCGATGCGCGCCGATATTCGCGCGCACCGCGAGCGAGATCCGGCGTGCAATAAATTCAGTATGCCGTTTTTATTTTTCAAGGGTTACCATGCGCTGCAATCCTGGCGTATTGCTCACTGGCTCTGGCTGCAGAAGCGCAACGCGTTGGCACTGTATTTTCAGAACCAGATTTCACAAGCGTTTGATGTGGATGTGCACCCTGGTGCGCGTATCGGCAGCGGCATCATGATTGATCACGCAACCGGTGTGGTGATTGGTGAAACGACGGTGATTGAAGATGATGTCTCTATGTTGCACAGCGTTACGCTGGGCGGCAGTGGCTGCGTTAAAACCGATCGCCATCCGAAAATCCGGCGCGGTGTTTTAATCGGTGTAGGGGCAAAGATTTTGGGAAATATTGAAATCGGCGAGGGTGCCAAAATCGGGGCAGGTAGCGTGGTGCTGGACCCTGTTGCGCCTCATACCACAGTCGCTGGCGTGCCGGCCAAGCCAATCGGTAGGCCAAAAGGCGCATCGCCAGCGCTGGATATGGATCATCACCTTAGCGACGACTACTAACCTGATCTTGTGAATAGCTGGTTTCGTTATCGCAGCCATCGAGCAGCCATCTAAGCACGGATTCGCGGCTCGTTAGCATGGTCTGGTAGTGTTCGATCAGCATGCTATTGGGTTTTGGCTGCTCGAGCATGGCGGTAATTCGATCCGTCAAAAAGGCGATGTCTTGCTCTATCTTCGCGCGCACATTGCTTCGGCGGTTGAGGGTGCCATCGATCACTAATTGGCTGTCAGGTTGTTTTTTCTGGCTAAACGGCAACATGGTTTCATCACTCCCTATAAGCGTTGAATCTAAGTATGGTTCGCGGTTGTACTTGGCTCCAGTTGGCTTTAAGACCAATTGGTTACATTCTGTGCATTACTTATCGCTCTTATTGAATGAAGAGCCTGGCAAAGGGCAATAAGATGCGCGGGTGCTATTCTTTAACCAAGCTGTTTTAGTCTTAGGATGTGTGGATTATGAGCCTTCCCCAGTTCGATATTATTTTCCGTGGCGATATAGTCTTTGGTCACCAGCTGGCAGAGGTGAAGGCTAGGTTGCAGCAACTATTCAAGGCAGATGCAGCCAAGATTGACGGCCTGTTTACCGGTCGGCCTGTGCCGCTTAAGCGCAATTTGGATGAGGCTAGCGCCAACAAATACCGTGATGCCCTGATCAAAGCCGGTGCGATGGTCGAGGTGTGCCCCAGCGATGCCAGCCCTGCAAATGCGGCAGCCAAGCCTGCACCGGTTGCGCGTCGTGTCGCTGAAGCTCAATCGCCGACTCAAGCGTCAATTCCATCGCCAGCCCCGATCCCAACGCCAATCCCAACCCCAATCCCAACAAGGGCTGCGCCAGTCGCTAGCGGGTGGACCTTGGCACCCTTGGGTGCTGATTTGCTGCCCGTAGCCGAGCGCCCGCCCGAGCCGCCTCCAGTGAGTGTGGATATCTCCAGCCTCAGTCTGCGCGCGGCGGAAGGCAATTTGGTCGATGCCAGCGAGGTGCCTGAAGTCCAAAGCGCAGCGGTGATTGTGCCCGATTTGGGTTTGGCCGCCGTCGGTGCCGATCTGATCAGTGCCGATGAAAAATGGGAGCTACCGCTGGTTGAGGTTGAGGTCGAAGATTGGGAGATCGCCGAAGTGGGTGCTGATCTACTGTCTGATGACGAGCGCCCTATTGTGTTGCCCGCGATTATTGCGGTGGGTGATTACGGCTTGGCACCTGCAGGCAGTGATCTCGGCCAGTTAAAGCCCGATGTAAAACCCGTTACTCCCGATATTAGCGGTTTACACTTGGCTGATTCAGGGCGTTAGACGCTTATATCACCAATAGGATTGTTATCAGAAAGCGTGTATCCGGCTGCCCGGATACGCGCTTTTTTGTTCTCTAGCGATTATTGCGCAGAGACCAGTTTCCAGCGCGCACTCCACCAGCCCGGCTGGATGCTACCCACCTGCAAGCGTCCATATTGGTTGTGGATGTATTGCGTAGGTGCCGCACGATTCTTGAGGCGGTACTCGGTTGCGGTCACCTTTTCCAGTTCCCAGTGGCTATTGGTATCGGTCTTGGCAGCGTTCGCAACGGTTAGGTTGCCATTGCTGATGGTCAGTACCTGATCCGGTTTCCAGCGGTTAACCAGGCGCACAATGTTCGATCCGCTCACTGGCTCGAACACCCATTGCGAACTCCAGTAACCGGCGGGTACATCGGTGGATTCCGGAATGCCGTTTTCGATATGGATGTACTGGGTTGGCTCCCACAGGTTTTGCAGGCGGAAGGTGCCAAGGCTATCGGGCAACTTATCCAGTTTGATCCAGTTGAGGTTGAAGTTGCCGGTTTTCAGGGCGAGGGCAACGAATTGCTCGCCTGCAGGCAAGGTCACTTCGTGGCTGACAGTCGTCCATTGTTGCCAGCCACCGGTGACGGGCACATTAACCTGGCCGTAAACCGGCGTGCCGCCTTGCTTCTCAAACTGAATCACCCCTTGGGTGTTCAGGCTGGCAACCCGGTAAGACACCTGATAGCGCCCCGCTGCCGGCAGATTGACCTTGTAAGCGAGCCATTCGCCATTGGCGATCCAGCCGACATTGTGGCCGCCGCCGGTGTCTGTGGTGGCTTGGATATCCACGCCATCCTGACGGTAAGCGCCGCCGCTATTGCTGCTGGTGGTGTCGTAGAAGCCGCTGTAGTCCTCGGCTTGCAGGGTGATGCCGGTGGCGGGCGTATTAGGAAATGGCACTTTGTGAATGCGGTTGGCCGACATCTCAGCTGCTCGCTCGCGCCATTTGCGCGCCATATCGCTGCGCTGCGCATCGCCCAATACATTGCCCTGTTCGTCTTTGATCAGGGGCGATGAGTAGTAGGCCAAATCATTGCCGCATTGGATGGTGCCGCGCCCTTCGCCCAGGGTATGGCCAAAGTGGTAGCCGCTGCCATCGGGGCAATGGACGCCGCCTACGTTGTGGCCAACTTCATGGCGGTAGGCGTAAGGCCAGGGAGCGCCGATCACGTGAGTATCACCGCCAACGCCCGCCCAGCCACCTGCACTGCCCGGAGCATCTGTGGGCATTTGCACCATGCCCACCAAATCGGGCGCGGTACGTTCGATATCCGCCGCGAACCAGATGTTCACATCATCCAGTACCGAGGTCACAACGCCGGGGTTGTTGGGCGATGTGCCGGTGCCGACCAAGCGCAGGTACACATTCTCGACCTTACTGTTCTTAAGTGCGGTGTTGACTTGCTCGATGTAGGACTGGGCAGTCGCTTCCAGATTATTGCGCACATATTGTGAGTTGGCGGCAGCGGTAGAGAAGCCGATAAACACGTCAACCACATAGCGACCGGAAGAGTCCTTCTCCCCCACAATCAGCGGTGCTGCAGTGGGGGCAGCCGTTTTTGCGGCCTTGGTGGTTCGGGCCGTCTTGGGGTGGTAAATCTCATCCAGTTTGGGCGGTGGGGTGGATTTGCGCCACAGGCGGGTCGCATCGCCGCTGGGGTTAAAGTCAAAGTGGCCTTCGGTGGTCTCGGCAAATGCCACCAGATCGCCGGTTTTGGGTGTAAGGGTGACGATCAGGTTGCGATAGTTATTGTCGGTCACTGCATAGGGGTCGAGCAGGCGGGCGGTAACGATTTCTACCTCGCCACGGGTTTCGCGATTGGTCACTTCAAAGCGGAGCTGTGCGCCGGTTTCCAGCAGTATCTCGCCGCGGTTTTGGGTTTTGAATTTGGTGTACTCCGCTGCGGCTGCCGGTGATGGCGCTGCAGGGGTTTGGGCCAGAGTGTGGGCACCCATCATGATTAAACTGAGCGCGGACAAGCGAAAAATGGATTTCAACATGGTAGTCGTCCTTCAGTGTTCTTAGAGGAATAAAGGAGTGAAAAAACGGGGGCTTGCGCCCCCGAAAGGGGGTTAACGTTTGGTCAATACAAAGCGTTGGGCGGCTCCGCCTGTGCACCACCATTGGTGCACCTTGGGGCCAATACCCATATCAACATCCAGACATTTGCCAGAGTGAGCAGCCACGAATTCCACTTCCAGTGGTGCCCAGGTAATGACTTTCATGGTCCAGGTTTGCGCGCCGGTAGCATTGCAATCGTACTGCTGTACGAGCGCGCCATCGGCTGTGCCAGCAGCGGCAACATCCACACATTTGCCGCTGTTGAGTGCGCGCAACTCCATTTTGTAATTGGTTAAATCCGTCAAGGTGAAGGTCTGGGCATTGGTGCCATTGCAGCCGTATACCTGCAGTTTTGCGCTGTTTGCGGTGCTGGCGGCGGGAATGTCCAGACACTTGCCGCTGGCTTTGTTTTTGATCTCGTAGGTGCCAAATCCGCCCACGTATCTTGGCTGTTCGCGCATCAACTGCGCAAAGTGCGCGCCGCTGTAGGTTTCGCTATCGATGCGCCAATTGGCCTCGCCTTGTTTGTTGATATCAAACCAGTTGAAGGCTTTAACGGCAGGGAACTTGGTGATCAGGTCGTTGCGGAAGTTGGTCATCCACTGCAGTTTATTGCCGCCGCTGGCGACACCCATTTCACCGATTACCAATGGGCGGCCGGTCGATGCCAAACGGTTGTACCAGGTGCTCATTTCGGCAGCGAAACTGCCGCCGTCGCCGGAGTAGATATCCAATCCTAGCCAGTCCATATAGCCGGGGATGTAAATGTCATTCAGCTGCGGGTCGCCCGCACGTTTGTCGGCGCAGCCCCAGTTCACCGCCCAGAGTGAATGGGCGAAGCTGACGTTGGTGGCGCCTACCGCGCGGAAGCGATTGACCACATGTTTGTAGGCATCGCGGAAGCGCGCCCAGGTTTCGTTGTGTTTGCAGGGTGACCAGTCGTACCAATCGCCGTTGGCCTCGTGGAACAGGTCAATCACCACCGGCACATTTTCTGCCTTCAGTCCGTGGGCGATGTTGTCGATAATATCGTTATGCTCGCCATTGAGAATCTGCGCGATCACATTGCGGTCAACGCGCTGATTATTGGCCGCTGTGCGCCACCAGCATTTACTGTTGTCGCGCAGTGCCAGCTCGCCGTGGAATTCGAGGTTGATGTAAGGCACGCGCCCCTGTGCTTTGATTTTGTCGATCTCGGATTCCCACAAGTAATACCAATTCTTGCTGCCATCGGGGCGGAATACTTCCGGGAAGATCTTGCCGAAGTAGGGGCCGGCATTGCCGTACCACTGTTTGTTGTCTTCCCATTCCGATGCGTGAGTAATCTTGTCGCCGCAAGGGTTGGCTGCGGTCCAATCGCGATCAACAAACGCGCCCATCAAAATGCGGTCGCCCGCAGGGATGGCATTGCTTTGCGCCTGACTGGGGTTTGCCAGTATGCAGGTGGTCACCATGCAGGCTGCTGTTGTGCCGGCATAGAGCCAGTCCTTCAAATGTGAAATTAAACGACGAGAGTTCATAGCGTCACCTGTTATTCGTTATTGGTGGTTGAGTGGGCAGTCGGTCAAACAAGCGGACCTGGTCGCAGATTGAAACGGTAAATTTCATCCGCTTTTTATTTGAGAGTCATTGCCTCTAGCCCAGCATAGGCATCCTGCAAATGCGCGCACCCCAGTTGCGGTTGGGCTACAAAGTGGCAGTTGGTGTGCCAGGTTCGAGTAAAAGTGGCACTGAAATACGCCAAACCCTCTGCCTTTGTTTTGTGACCTGCCGCCGGTTTTGGTTGGCTCTCCCGGCACTTTGTCCATACACTCCGCTCTAAGCCTGAACTTGACCTTGCCTGCCCTAGAATGTTGGTCGATTTATCACAGAGGAAGTCATCATGAGAATGCTGCTTAAAAGTATCGCCGCGCTGATGCTGTTGGTTTTGCTCGCGGTTTTGGCGCTGGTTTTTTTGGTCGATGCCAACCGCTTTAAGCCGCGCATTGAAGCCATCGCCAAAGATCAAGGCATTGCCCTGCAAATAAACGGCGATCTGGGGTGGGATTTGTGGCCGAGTTTGGGGGTGGCGGTTAACGATCTCCGCGTCGCAGCCTTGGACGCGCCCGACCAACCCATCGCCGAACTCAAGCAGGCGAGTTTGATGTTGGCGCTGCTACCACTCTTTTCCGGCGATTTTCAGGTGGATCACATCGCGCTCGATGGCGCAGTGATTTCGCTTAAAGTCGATGCCAGCGGCAAAGGCAATTGGGAGGCGCTCAGCCAACCGGACCAGCCCGCCAAGACATCGCCCCAGCCCGATGCCGCAGCCGATGCCAACTTAAAACTCGATATCCAGCACATCAGCCTCAGTGATTCAAATGTGAATTACAGCGATGCGCAGAGCGGACAGGTCATCGCATTGCGCGATATCAACCTCACCATGAGCGATGTGAATACCCGCGCTGTGCCTTTCGCGCTGGATTTGTCGTTTGTAATGGAGCTGGCACAAGCGGGAGCGGATAAAGTGGAGTTGCAAGCGGCGTTAAAAAATACGCTGAGTGTTGATGCCGCGATGAACAACCTCAAGATCGCCGATGGCCGTCTGCAGGCGGAAATTATCGGCGAGGAGACTGCCGAAATCGCGCTGGATTACGCTCTCGATATCACCCATTTGCAACAAGAACCCGCATACAAAGGCGCGATAAACCTCACGGAAATAAACGCACGTACATTGCTGGCCGCGCTCGGTACCGAATTGAAAACATCCAATAAAGACGCGCTCAGCAAGCTGGCGTTTTCAGCGGGTGTGGATGGCAACAACAAAAAAGTGAAATTGGATAACCTGAAATTAATGGTGGATAACACGACCTTATCCGGCAGCATCGGCATTACCGACTTCGCTACCGGCGCACTTAAACTGGTGTTGGATGGCGATGAAATCAATCTGGATGACTACTTGCCTCCGCCGGCCGAAACAACTGAGCAAACTGCAGCGGCACCCACTGAAGACACCCAGCTCCCGTTGGAATCTTTACGCGGCTTGAATATCAACGCCAAGCTCACGTTGAAAAAAATCATCGTCAATAAAATCGCGCTGGAAAATATTGCGCTGCAACTGCTCGCCAAAAACGGCATGATCGAACAAAACCTCACTGCGAATGCCTATGCTGGCGCCATCACCGCCAAAGGTCAGTTGGATGCGCGCGGCCAGCAGGCGCAAGTGCAATTTGATGCAGGCGTTGAAGGCTTGGAGTTGGAGCCGCTCTTGAACGATATGGAAATGAATTCCAACTTTGGTTTGCAAGGCGCAGTGCAGGCGCGTGCACTGGGCAGCACCCAAGGCAATTCAGTCAACCAATTATTCAAAACCCTGCGCAGCAATGCGACTTTTTCGGGCGCGCAGGTGCGTTTGCTACCCATCAATTTAGAACAACAATTTTGTCAGCTGGTTAATCTGGTTAATCAAATTGAAGAGCCAGAAAAAGTGTGGAATGAATTTACTGAGATGAATGAATTATCCGGCAGCATCAAATGGCGGGATGAACTGATTACCATCGATACGTTCAAGGCCGGCGTAGAAAAATTGCAATTGGGTTCAACCGGGAAAATTAATCTCGCCACGGATGAGTACGATATTTTTCTGCCGTTTAAATTACTCAAGGATAAAACTGACACTATCACTGCCGATCAGGTCGCGGTTACGACCAGTGGTGGTGGCTGCAGTATCGGCAGTCAATATTGGTTAGAGCGCGGTATGGAACTGCTGCGCTGCAAAGGCTCCTTCGGTGCCATTAATCCTCTTAGCGATTGCCGCCCCGATAAAGAGCTGCTAGTCGAGTTAACCAAAGATTACGCAGTCTACAAACTCAAAGAAAAACACGGCGCAAAATATGAAGAGAAAAAAGACGAGCTAAAACAAAAAGTCGAGAAAGAAAAAAATAAATTGTTGGATAAACTGCAGCAGCGTTTAGATAAAAGAGCCGCTTCTTCTGCTAGTGCCTCGACGGCACCAGCTGAGTCGACGGCTGCTTCAACGACATCAACATCAGACGCAGCACCCTAAGAGTGCTGCGCTTCCATCGCCATCAAAACACCTGTAATTCAGCTTCGCCAGCGGGCAATTCACCCAGCATGCGGCAGAAGTGGCTGGCGGTTTCATTCAGTGCCAGGGCAATCAGTCCGTCCGCATGGCGCCAGAGTAGGTTGGCGTGAGGTGCTACTGAGGTATCCCGCGTTACACAGACTTGATTACTGCGATATTGCAATGAGCCCAGCAGGTTGCCTGTTGTTTTGTTCGTAGTGCTCCGCGATGTGGCTCCTTTCATCGATGCCGTATTGCTCTTGAGTGGATGATCGAACAGGCGCTTGTCTTTTTCCCAGAGGGTCAGGTGCAGGGGCTGCCTGTCCTGGGTGGGAATTGCGAGTTGGAGCTGATAGTTGCCGGCTGTTGCCTCGTGGTTTGGCTGCAAGTAAGCCGCCGGAAAGGTCTGCACACTGCCATCGGTGAAAGTTACCTGTGCGCTGTAGGCGCTGCCTGTCGGTAGATTGGGTAGGTGGGGCAGGGCGATCTGCTGGGCAACTTGTACCTCGGCACCCTTGACGGCAAAGCGCAAGTACAGGCTGGTGTTAGCGCGGCCGGACTTGCGTGCTTGCAGACCTTTGGTGGCTGGTGCGGTGGCAATGACATGAGGATTTCCTGTTTGCCCGATCAAATAATCCTGCGCTTTTTCGTAGTGGTAATCCGACACTTGTTTGCCATTGCAGTAGCCCATTAGATCCGGGAGCTGGGCGCCGTAAATGACATTGTAGTCTGGGTCGGTGCTGTAGCTGCCGGTGATACCACCTGTGTAGGGGTAGTCTTTATCAACACTGGCAAAGGTGCCGCAGGGTGCGTGTTGCAGGCCAAAGCTGTGCCCCATTTCATGGGCGAGGGTCAGGTCAGTGTCTGTCGCACCGTTGATTCCTACGGCAGCCATTCCCCCGGTAAACCCAGCCCCGATAAAAAAATCGTTACTGCTGAATGCAGGATTAAAATAGCCATAGTAATAGGATGAGCCGTTTTCGATGTACCTGAGGTCGTTAAGCTCATAGAGCATGCTGGTGGTATTGGTCTGATCTGCTGGAGCTGTGACCTGATAGGGGGCTCGTTGGGTAATACGTACCTCGCTCAGTGGCCAAAAACGGGTAATGCTGTTGCGCACCAGATTTTCATCCGGCAATGCGCTCACTTTGTCGCCTAACTGGATGGGGACCAGCATCAGGTTGATACCCATAACGGGAGCAAAGGTTGGGTTTAATTTTAACTGGGTGCTGTTGTTGAGCGACACCTCAAATGTCACGCCGGGTTGCATTAGGCGCGCGGGAATTCTGCTAAAGAAACTTTGGTTGTGTTCACCCTGCTGTTTTTTCGTGGGCAGCTGGGTCGGCGCCGTTACCGCGACAGCTTCACGTTGGCCAGCAAGTTGAGCAAATACTTGCACATTGGGCAGGGGCGTGCTGGTTTGTGCAGTGACATGCAGGCGGAGTGTGGCGGATTTGCCGGCAACCAGAATGGGGTTGGTTTTGAGCAGGGTTTGTGCCCAGTCATAAGACTGCAGCACTGCTGTTTGCGGCTTATTGGCGCTGGTCACTGTCAGTCGGGCGGATGTTTTTTTGTCGTTGTACAGGCCTGAATCGACCACCAGGTAGGGTTCGTATTCGTAGAGGTTAAGGTCGCTCAAGCGAAGGCTATTCTGAGCTTGGCAGTTTTCGATTACTTTGGCGGGAATGCGTGGTTGCTGGTTATCAAGATTAAAGTGGATTTCGCATGACCAGGGGCCGGTGTCATTGGCTGAAATTTGCCAGTTCAGATCCATCGTGCCATTTGCCATGACGCCACTAAGCGTTACCTGATTGATGAGTCCTACCTTGGGACAGTTTTGGTTCGCCCATTCTTTGGGCGGAGATAAGAATACACGCACGCCGCGTTGTTCCAACTGCTCTTTGAGTTGCAGCGCACGGGAGAATCCTTGTGTTTTCAAGCAACCTCCCGCGCTCAGGGCAGATAACTTGGGAAGGCTTAGTGTGGGGGAAAGATCAATAACCGAGGTGTGGTCGGCGGTCAATATTTCCAATTTGGGCAAGCCCTTTAATGGTGAGAGATCGCGCACCTGCGTGTAACTGATACGGAGGCTGGTTAGCTGGGGTTTGCTGGCGAGTATCGCAATGTCATCAATGTTGGTCGAGTCCATGTAAAGCCCAATAAATGGCATATCGGCTAAAAATGCCATTTGGGATGTTTTGATGGGGTTGCTGGACAGTTCCAAATTCCTGAGTGGAAGCCCAGCCAGCGGGCTGATATTGGCGATTTTATTGAAGCCTAGCATCGCGGTATGCAGATTCCTGGCTTTCTCCAATCCTTCCAATCGTTCAATGTTGCTGAAGGCCACCTCAAGTTGTTGCAGTTGATCCAGTTCGGTTTGCTTGAGTGGTTCGCTGTGGGTGACACCCAATGTCTCGCGGACTTTTTTCTCAAGTGCCGCGTCGGCGAAGTAAACATAGGTTGAGTCGTGAAAAGTGGCTTTCAGTTGGCAGCTTTGCGTAACAGAACGGATGATAAATGCGCGCTCGGTGTAATCGAAGTAACCATCACAGCCCTGCGCAAAGCTAAAACTCTGGCCTTCAGCTCCGGCAATGCTAAAGCGGGCCTGGTCGCCATGGCGCACACTGAGTGTGGCTGGTGTGATGCTGCCGCCGCCCTCAACCAGTGTTGTTAATTGGTATGATTTCAGGGCAAATGTCGCCTCTATCGTACAGTCTTGGGTGACTGCGCCTGTAGTGTAGGTATTGCTTTCCAGCTTTCCATTGCAGCCAGATACACCGGCAACTTCGTAATTTGGATTGGGTGCCAGGGTGAAAGCAGCTGTCTGGCCAGATACCACCCGGCGGCTCACCGGCGAAACAGTTCCGCCCGCCCCCGCAGCAGTACTCACAAGGAAATCGACAACGGGCGCAACACTCGATGTGCTTCCGCCTCCGCTATTTCCGCCACCACCTCCACAGGCGCTTAACGCTAGTGCAAATAGGAGGGTAATGTTCAACAATAGCCAGTGGCTAATAACGTTTCTCGTGTTCATTTTTGTTATTCCTTTCGATTGTAGTAGTGTCCCAGTCTCACCGGGCTTCATGGGATGTGGTGCATTATTGCGTGGCGAATTGTAGGTGACGTTTTAACGGTTAGTCATGTTTTTTGTGATTGGTTATTTAACTTTATGAGCGTTTTTTTGCGATTTATTGGCGAATAGTTATGGCGTTTTCATTTTCCGGGCAAGTGCTCAAATGGTTCGATAAACACGGGCGCAAACATCTGCCTTGGCAACAAGACATAAGCGCTTATCGCGTGTGGTTGTCGGAAATTATGTTGCAACAAACACAAGTCACTACGGTGATTCCCTATTTCGAGCGCTTTATCGCGCAGTTCCCTAGTGTGCAAGCTCTCGCTGCTGCCCCGATTGATGAAGTGCTGCATTTATGGACGGGCCTGGGTTACTACGCGCGCGCGCGCAATCTGCACAAGTGTGCACAAACCGTCGTGAATCAATACGGCGGTGAATTTCCCGCGACAGTGGATGCATTGGCCGATCTTCCCGGTATTGGCCGCTCCACCGCCGGTGCGATTGTGAGTATCGCCTTTCAAAAACGCGCCGCAATTTTGGATGGTAACGTCAAGCGCGTACTCGCACGCTATCACGCCGTTGAAGGTTGGCCGGGGCAATTGGATGTTGCCAACCAACTGTGGGAAATCGCTGAAACCTACACGCCCAAATCCCGCGCGAATCACTATACGCAAGCGATGATGGATATGGGCGCGACTCTCTGCACGCGCAGTAAACCCAAATGTGAAGACTGCCCGCTGCGTGGTGGATGCGTCGCCTACGCGCAAGGTAATCCCAAAGATTACCCCGGTAAAAAACCAAAAAAAACCTTGCCGGAAAAATCCGTGCAATTATTAATGCTGCGCAATCCTGCGGGTGATTTATTACTGCAACAGCGTCCTGCGCAAGGTATTTGGGGCGGCCTGTGGAGTTTTCCTGAGTTAGCGATTGATGCTGATGCAAAAGAATACGCTGAAGATCATTACGGCAAGGTCATCGAGCTGGAGGAGTGGAATAGCTATCGCCACACCTTCAGTCATTACCATTTGGATATCACGCCCGTATTAATTCAACTTGCAAAATCACCGCGCGCTATCGGTGAAGCCGCGACTCACTGGTACAATCCCCACCAGCCAGATGCGCTGGGTTTGGCAGCACCGGTAAAAAAATTATTGGAAAAGCTCGCGCACTTAGATCCGCGTGCGACTAAAACAGTAGCAAAAATAACTGCTGCACCAAAACGTAAAACTACATCATCAAAATCAAAGTGAGAACAATATGAGCCGCATGGTTTTTTGCCGCAAATACCAAACCGAAATGGAAGGCCTGGATATGCCTCCATATCCGGGCGCCAAGGGTTTGGATTTATTCAACAATATCTCCAAAAAAGCCTGGCAAGAATGGATGGCTCACCAAACATTGCTCATCAACGAAAAACGTTTGAACGTAATGGATATGGGCACCAAGGTGTATCTCACCGAACAAATGGAAAAGTTTTTGTCGGGTGAAAAAGTGGATGAGGCCGAGGGGTATGTGCCTCCGGCGAACAATTAACTGAGGAGTTTTAAAATGAAAAAAATAATGGTTATGTGTTTGTCATTGCTGTCCTCTGGATTGACGGCAGAAGAAAGCACTAGTGAGTATATGTTCAACGGAAAGTTAGGTGTCTCGCCATATACCGGCCTCTTGGGGCTTGAGGTACAAAAAGGTAAGTGGAGTCTTGGCGTTGGTTTTCCGGTTTCAGTTTCTGTAAAACGTTATCAGTATGAAAACGAAGATTCTTTGTTCTACGGCGTTTATTGGAATAACTTAACTGATAATAGTTACGATGATTATGAAGACGGAATCCTTTTTGATGAATACGAACGCGAAAGCTACGGTCTGGGAGTTGGATACATGTGGTTGTGGGAGTCGGGCTGGAATACATCAACAGGTCTTTCGGTTGGTGAATATAAAAAAGAGTACACAAACGCAAATCTGAAGTATTTCGAGGAAGGCTATAACCTTAACGTGGAGTTGTCGGTCGGGTATAAGTTTTGATTTGCAAACCAGGAAGCGAGCAGCAACTTAATGGCGAGCCGAGTATGAAAGGAAGATACGATTTTTTTGGATTTATAATGATAGTAGGTTTTGCGGCTATTCTGGTTGCCACGGCGGTAGCGCTTGTGCTCAAAGGGAGGCCTTTCGGCGAAACGCTGATATTGCTTGGTGTATTAGTTATTGTTTCATTTTTCATAATGGTACTGGTTGAAGGTACTGCTAGACATATTCCGCGTAACGAAATTAAGGTTCCTTGGTTGCTTGCGGTACTGACGTTTATAGTGGCAGGAGGATTGTTTGTTGCGGGTGCGATGGTTGGAGTGACATGGTAATGAGGGCTTTTGCTATCAGTATTGCAGCTGTCTTGTCGCTATCTTGTCTGTTGTTGTCAGGGTTGGCGGTTGCTCAGGATGAGCAGGCAGATGGTTCTTTGCGCGAGCGAATTAAACAGCGAGTCGCGGAGCGGCGCGAGGCACGGCAGGGGGATGAGAATGAGTCTGCTGCAAACTTAAAAATCCAAAAGCCCGGCGATTATGTGCGTACTTTGCAGCATGATGGTCTCACACGCACTTACCGCATCCATGTTCCCAGGCAATATCAATCATCCAAATCTGTTCCGCTGGTGTTGGCGTTTCACGGCGGTGGTGGCGATATGGATTATATGGCCAACGACGAATACTACGGTTTGATTTCAAAAGCAGACGCCGAAGGATTTGTGGTGGTATTCCCCAATGGTTACAGCAAATTTAAATCCGGTAAGTTTGCCACTTGGAATGCTGGCGCCTGCTGTGCCAATGCGCGCGATAAAAATATCGATGATGTCGGGTTTGTCAGAAAAATAGTTGCAAGCCTGACGCGCGAATTGAATATCAATAGTCAAATGATTTTTGCAACGGGAATGTCCAACGGTGGGATGATGTCTTATCGTTTGGCCTGTGAAATGTCCGATACGATTAGCGCGATTGCAGCAGTCGCCGGAACCGATAATACAATTCACTGCCAGCCGCGCAAGCCCGTTTCTATTTTACATATCCACGCTAAAAACGACGACCGCGTACTTTTTGGTGGCGGTGCAGGAGAAAAATTCAGGGATGAATCTAAAGTCACCGATTTTGTTTCAGTTCCCGCCAGTGTACAAAAATGGGTTGCGCAGAATCACTGTCAATCGGCGCCGTTGCGGATATTGGAAAAACCGGGAGCCTATTGTGAAAAATATTCACAATGCAAAGGCAGTGTGGCCGTGCAATTGTGCGTGACTGATAGCGGCGGGCACTCATGGCCGGGCGGAACAAAACCGCGTGGCAGCGAATCACCATCGCAAGTAATTTCGGCAAATGATGTGATGTGGGATTTTTTTGTTGCAGCAGCTAAGTAAACCTTAAGCCCTCTTGCTACCGTGATGACAAAACGGCACACGTAAATATGCAGGCTGGTACGTTTCTGAAAAGCAACTATTCAAGAATATAAAAATTATTGATGGAGAAAACGATTAGTGAAAATGAAAATAGTATTCGCATTGTTGTGCCTAACACCCCTGATCAGTTTTGCCGACGTCTGCAAAACCACCAAGCCAATCAACACCGATCCTTACATTGCCGAAATGGGTACCCGCAAAGTGACATTTCTGGCGGTCGATTTAAACAATAATCACTGCTGGGTGATAAATGAATCCGGCTTGAACCAGCGCCATAGTCCTCATTCCAGTTTTAAAATTCCTCATACACTAATTGCGCTTGAAACTGGCGCAGTCAAATCGATTGATGAGCGTATCGAATGGGATCAACAAAAATATCCCGCTAAAGAATTTTGGCCAGAAACCTGGAAACAATCGCACACCTTGGCATCGGCTTTTAAGCATTCAGCGGTCTGGTACTACAAATCATTGGTGCCGCGTATAAGACCCGCCGACTATAAAAAATGGTTAGCAAAATTCCATTACGGCAACCAGACGTTTACTCCGGACAGCAATGAGTTTTGGTTGAATAATGAATTACAAATTTCGCCTGCAGAACAAGTGGAATTGATTGTTTGCTTGTTAAAAAATCACTGTGGCGTGAAAGCGAATCATTTTTCTGCATTTGAATCAGCCGCGCTGCAAGAAAGCAAAAATAATCTAACACTCTATGCCAAAACCGGCGCCGGTTCGATTGATCCCACTAATAATGACGGCGCGTTTGAAGGTTGGTATGTGGGTTATGTTAAGGATGCAAACGGAAAACCTGTTGCAGCATTTGCAATTTATATGGAAGCGGAAAATTTCGCGGGTTTGAAAGATTATCGCAAGGCGTTTTCGTTGAGGCTGCTGGAGGATTTGGGAATCTGGAAGCAGTAAGCTGTCGTCGAACGCCTGCTGTTTTTTGCATTTTATGTCGGGAGTTGCTAGCGGCAGCGTTAAACAAACAAATGCCCAACCTTAACGTAAATCAGTGCGCCATCCTCTTTGGTGAATGGCGTGTGTTGGCTTAGGTGTGGGCTGCGAATCCAGCTTCCTTTCGGGTATTGGCCGTGTTCGTCATGAAACGTCCCTTCCAATACGAATATCTCCTCTCCGCCCCAATGTCTGTGGCTGCTGAATTGCGTATTCGGCGCCCATTTTACCAAAGCGACGTGCTCGCCTTCGAATTCATGCAGCGGCATTACGTGTAAGCCATCTACCAACCCTTGGCGCCATGGGGTTGTGTGGGTATTGATAACGGTTTGTGTTGTGTCGGCGGCGTTAAATTGTTGCAGTTTGACAAAAATAATCGCGCCTTCTTTGCCAATCTTTGGTGTGTGCGATGTTCCTATCGGGTTTCTGACATAACTGCCTTTTGGGTAGTTGCCATTCTCATCAGAAAAAACGCCATCGAGCACAAAGAATTCTTCTCCACCTGAATGCGTGTGCTCTGAAAATTCACTGAACGGTGCGTAGCGAACAATCGATGTCGCGCGCGCAACTTCATCGCCAATCCGGTCGAGCATCATGCGCTCAACACCGGCCATGGGCGATACAACCCAGTGATAATCTTCAGGCCGAATTACGATGCGTTGTGAAAAATCGGCGTTGAGTCGGTTGGTCATTGTTGTCTCCGGTCGCTGGATTAAATTCCTGTAACAAGGAAATCCAATGCATTAAGTATTTCAGTTCTTGCGTGCGCAATATCAGCAATGGCTTTGCCCAGCTCTTTACGCTGAATGCCTGCGAGTTGAGGT
>CAIOHY010000187.1 GCA_903858205.1 uncultured Cellvibrio sp. | reverse complement strand
TAGGATCACCATTTCCAGTGTATGTTGGCGAGGCGTTGGTTTTTTAAGCATGGCGATGGTCACAAAACGATTTGTGCCATTAAATAAAAACCCCCAGCTTTTGGCTAGGGGTTTGTCAGCAATCTGTATTTATTCAATAATTCGATATTCCGCCGAGCGCGCATGCGCTTCCAAATACTCGCTGCGCGCCAGTACTGATGCCGTTTTGGATAAGACCGATGCACCGGCTGCCGAACACATAATCACCGAGCTGCGTTTCTGGAAATCGTACACACCCAGCGGCGATGAAAAACGCGCGGTGCCTGAAGTCGGCAATACGTGATTGGGACCAGCGCAATAATCGCCTAACGCCTCTGGAGTAAAGCGCCCCATGAAAATCGCACCAGCATGACGAACTTGCGGCAATAGTGATTCAGGATCAGCAACCGACAATTCCAAATGCTCAGGTGCTATGCGATTACTGACCGCGATGGCCTGCTCCATATCGGCAACTTTAATTAACGCGCCGCGATTTTTTAACGACACACTCGCAATACTCTCACGCGCTAGTGTAGGCAATAAACGTGTGAGAGATTCCTCTACTTTATTTAAGTAATCGGCATCCGGGCACAACAAAATCGATTGAGCTTGTTCGTCGTGTTCGGCTTGGCTAAATAAATCCATCGCAATCCAATCAGGATCAGTTAATCCATCGCACACCACCAAGATTTCCGAGGGGCCGGCAATCATATCTATCGCCACCTGACCAAACACAGCACGTTTGGCAGTCGCCACATAAATATTGCCGGGGCCAACAATTTTATCGACTTTGGTAATGGTTTCGGTTCCATATGCCAGGGCAGCAATCGCTTGCGCGCCACCTATGGTAATAACACGATCCACTCCGGCAACCGCAGCAGCGGCCAATACCATGGGGCTGATTTCTCCGTCGGGCGCAGGCACCACCATCGTTAACTCATCAACGCCCGCCACTTTTGCAGGAATCGCATTCATTAATACTGATGAGGGATAAGACGCTTTACCGCCAGGCACATACAAGCCCACGCGTTCCATCGCCGAAATTTGTTGGCCGAGCACAGTGCCATCGGCTTCTGTGTAACGCCAGGAACTTTGCAATTGGTGCTGGTGATAATTGCGGATGCGCTCAGCCGCAATCTCCAGCGCTGCACGCTGTTCGGAACTGATTTGCGTCAATGCATGTTGTAACTGCGCAGGCGTGACCACAAAATCATTAATACTCTGCGCACTGCGGCGATCAAACTTATTAGTGAACTCCACTACGGCTACATCACCGCGCGTTTTTACTTGATGCAAAATATCATCGACTACTGAGGCAACGCGGGTATCGCTTACCGACTCCCACGCAAGCAACTGATCAAGGCGCTGATTAAAATCGCTTTGGCTTGCATCCAAACGGGTGATGATAGATTCAGACATGGAATTCTCTTTATAAAAACGGTGAACCGAAAAATAACAGGTTGATCATGCGGCCTATCCATTGCAAATACACATTGGCATTTGCAATGGATGGTATAGAAAATTAATTGCCCGCTACGGCCTTGGCGATATGGTCGATGATAGTTTGGATTTGCACGTGCTTCATTTTCATTGACGCTTTATTCACGATCAAACGGGAGCTGATATCGGCGATAAAATCGCGCGGCTCCAAACCATTTGCGCGCAACGTATTACCCGTATCGACAATATCCACAATTTCGTCAGCCAAATTCATAATCGGTGCCAATTCCATCGCACCGTAAAGTTTAATGATGTCTGTCTGACGACCTTGGGTTGCGTAGTATTGTTTGGCAATATTCACGTACTTGGTGGCCACGCGAATACGCCCTGCAGGCAGTGATTCGCCTTTCACGCCAGCGGTCATTAATTTGCAGCGCGCGATATTTAAATCAAGCGGCTCGTACAAGCCTTCCGCACCGTTTTCCATCAAGGTATCTTTGCCGGAGATGCCCATATCCGCGGCACCAAATTGCACATAGGTGGGAACATCAGCACCGCGCAATAACAATAAACGCACACCAGCTTGCGTGGTATCAAACACCAGCTTGCGGCTTTTTTCCATGTCTTCCAAGGGTTCAATACCTGCCGCAGCAAGCAGCGGCAACGTCTCTTCCAGAATACGCCCTTTAGTCAGCGCGATGGTCAGTGTCTGGCTCATGCTATTCACCTTCTTACGAGCCTTTTACACGGCGCACGCTGGCACCCAGGCTTTGGAATTTTTGTTCGATAGCTTCGTACCCGCGATCGATATGGTAAATGCGGTCGATCAGGGTCTCACCATCCGCCACCAAACCGGCAATCACCAAACTCGCGGAAGCGCGTAGATCCGACGCCATTACCGGCGCGGCTTTTAATCGTTCAACACCAGTGACTATGGCGGTGTTGTGTTCAAGTTCGATATGCGCGCCCATCCGATTCAATTCTGCAACCTGTACTAAACGGTTTTCAAAAATCGTTTCAGTAATATGGCTAACACCTTCCGCGACCGCATTCATCGCCATAAATTGCGACTGCATATCGGTGGGAAATGCCGGGTAAGGTGCTGTGCGCAGGCTAACCGCCTTGGGGCGCTTGCCGTGCATATCCAGCGCGATCCAATCGGGGCCGCTGGTAATATCCGCACCCGCTTCCTGCAACTTCAAAATGACGGCTTCGAGAATATCGGCGCGCGTGTTAGTCAGTTTAATTTTGCCGCGCGTCGCGGCAGCAGCAACGAGGTAAGTGCCCGTTTCGATGCGATCCGGCATTACGCTGTATTCGCAACCATGCAGCTTTTCGACACCGTAGACGGTGAGGGTGGACGTACCAATCCCTTCGATTTTTGCACCCATGGCGACCAACATATTGGCAAGATCGACAATCTCGGGTTCACGTGCGGCGTTTTCGAGAACGGTTCTACCTTCGGCCAGAACGGCTGCCATCAACAAATTTTCGGTGCCGCCGACGGTAACCATGTCCATCAGGAAATGGCAGCCTTTCAGGCGACCGTTGGAGCGGGCACGGATGTAACCGCCGTCGATTTCAATTGTCGCGCCCATGGCTTCAAGGCCGCGCAAATGGATATCCACCGGGCGCGACCCAATCGCACAACCACCGGGAAAAGACACATTGGCTTCTCCGTAGCGAGCCAATAACGGCCCGAGCACCAGGATCGACGCGCGCATGGTTTTAACCAGCTCGTAAGACGCGGTGTAGGAGCTAATGGTATTGGGGTCAACAATAACAACGTGTTCATCCTGAATTTCAATCGTCAAACCCAAGGTGCGCAGCAACTGCACCATGGTGGTCATATCTTTCAAGTGAGGAACGTTGCTTAAACGCACCTCGGTTTCCGCCAAAATCGTTGCGGCCAATAGCGGCAAGCCCGCATTCTTGGAACCGGAAATACGCAATTCGCCCGTGAGCGGCCCACCGCTCGTAATTAAAAACTTATCCATCACAACCCTGAAAACAAAAAAGAAAATAAATGCCGACTCAGCTTATGCAAGCGCCTGCGAAATGAAGGTATTACTGCTGTTGTTGCTGTTGCGCCCACTGCTCAGGCGTAAACGATTTGATGTAATCCACCGCATGGATACTGCGGTCAGCAAATTGTGCACTCAGGGTAGACAGCACTAATTGCTGCTTTTTAACGGGGGTTAAGCCACCAAAAGCCGGGCTGACAACAACCAAACCAATATGGTCGCCCATGACTTCTACGGATTTCACATCACAATCGGGGATTTGGCTTTCGATCAGCGCTTTAATTTGTTCAGCTTGCATAGATTACTCGGTAGGAAGGTCAGGCCAGATATGCTGCTGACGCAGGCATAATATAGCGATAAGTAAATAAGGCGCGCAGTTTACCGGAATGCCGCCCATATCGCACCCATAAACCCTCAAGCCTAAACACCACCCCCACAAAGCAAAACCCCGGCGCTTGGCCGCAATGCTGTTCACTTAAGCGGAGCAGCGTTGTGATTAACTGGATAACGGGTTTTAGAAATCTTAACCGCCCGGGGTCGTGATGGCCTCGGGCGTTTTTGTATGAATAGCGCTGCCACATTACCGCGCAGCTCCGCC
>CAIOHY010000186.1 GCA_903858205.1 uncultured Cellvibrio sp. | reverse complement strand
TATGGCGATGAAAGTGGACCCGGAATATCGCAAAATTTCCGAGCGCTTTGCAAAAGATCACGCCTATTTTTCCGAAGTCTTTGCCCGCGCCTGGTTTAAATTAACCCACCGCGATTTGGGACCAAAAGCGCGCTACCTCGGTGCCGATGTGCCGAAAGAAGATTTGATCTGGCAAGATCCGGTTCCTTCAGTGGATTACATCTTGAGTAGCGATGAAATTTCCGAACTGAAAACGAAAATTCTTGCCAGCGGTTTGACCGTGTCTGAATTGGTCGCGACTGCGTGGGACAGTGCCCGCACTTTCCGTGGCTCAGATTTCCGTGGTGGTGCGAACGGCGCACGTATTCGTTTGGCGCCGCAAAAAGAGTGGGAAGGAAATGAACCTGCGCGCTTGCAAAAAGTGCTGGACGTGTTGGCGGAAATTCAATCGGGCTTGAGTAAAGAAGTCAGCATGGCCGATTTAATTGTGCTGGCCGGAACAGCTGCCGTTGAGAAAGCCGCAAAAGATGCGGGTGTAAATATCACCGTGCCTTTTGCAGCCGGTCGCGGCGATGCCACTGAAGCGCAAACCGATGCAGAATCTTTTGCACCGCTGGAGCCAATTCACGACGGCTTCCGCAACTGGGCGCAAAAAGATTATGCGGTGCAGCCAGAAGAATTGTTGTTGGATCGCGCGCAACTGATGGGTTTGACCGCACCGGAAATGACAGTCTTGATTGGCGGCTTGCGTGTACTGGGCACCAATCACGGCGGTACCCAACACGGCGTGTTTACCGATAAGGTTGGTGTGCTCAGCAATGATTTTTTCGTCAACCTCACCGACATGAACTATCAGTGGAAACCAACCGGCAAAAATAGCTACAACATTATCGAGCGCAAAACGGGCACTGCGAAATGGACCGCAACACGCGTGGATTTGGTGTTTGGTTCCAACTCCATCTTGCGTTCATATGCTGAAGTTTACGCGCAAGATGATAACCGTGAGAAGTTTGTAAAAGACTTTGCAAAAGCCTGGGTGAAAGTGATGAATGCAGATCGGTTTGATTTGAAGTAATAGCTTATCGCCAGAATGAAGCCCGGTTAAATGCCGGGCTTTTTTATGTGCAGAAAAAATTTTATTTCAAAAAATATTTTTGCAGTAAGTAATCCACAGAAAAATACCTGCTCCCATGAAGCATGATATAGATCGCCCCTGCTCCCCACATGGCGTGTTGCAGCAAGGCTATCGCTGATAATTCGGCTAGGCTGATTGCCGCAACGAGGTTGACGACAAATAATCCTGAGGCTGCGAAGCGCGTGAATAATCCCAGCACCAGCAGTACCGGGAGCACAATCTCACCGCCTGTTCCCAAGTAGGCCGCAGCATCGGAAGAAAGTAGTGGAACATGATATTCCTCCTCGAACAAAAATAGCGTTGAATCCCAATCGCGTAATTTAGTCAGCCCTGAGCGAAAGAAAATCTGGGCGATGTAGAGCCGGATGACTACATTAAATAGCGCCTCCCCAATCCCCAATGCGGGCTTCAATTTTTGTTCAAGATGGTAATAGCTGCTGATGTTCATAAACTAGGATCCTTTGGCGAGTGAGTGGGTAATGGATAAAATTCGGTTACCCAGCCGTTCGACAGGGCATTGGATAACCAAACGGAAAAATCAACGTCTGTGTTTTCCAGTTCGTTGAGCGCACTGAGTAGCGAGTTTCCCCGTAATAGCGAACTCATGAATTTGTATTCGCTATCGCGAACTGGAGTTGGCATCGCTCGCCAGTGACGGCGTGAAATAACCAAGCATTGCGGCGACGCATTAAGGTGATGAAGTTTTTCGCGTGCTTTTTCAGACCAAGCGGAAAAATCGGCATCTGCCTGATGCATTTTCCAAATTTCAAAAGCTGGGTAGTGAGTCCAAATAAAGCGAATGTGGGGGTTAAATTTAACACCGACATCCGCCGGATTCAGTTCACTCAACAGTGCAATGGAATCGATTAGGAATTCCACATTTTGTGCCCGCTCTGCGATGTGAATGCACCAATCAAGCAATGCCGTCTCAGGCAAATATGCCAAGTGCGAAGTGGAAACTTGCGCTGCAATAAAGTCTGGAAATTCTTCTCCCCATTCACCCCAGTCAGAAAATGGATTCGGACAGGCGAGCAAAAACTCTCTGCTGAGTCTGCCAAAGCCCTCTCCAAGCAATTTTGCAAGGGTGGGGAAGCTAATCGCGAGCGCACGTTCGGCTTGTGCCCAGCGATTGCGCTGATAAACCGCAATGCCGGGGTTGAGTGAAAGACTTGGGCTGCAAATTGCGCTCAGGAAATTCTCTTGTGCGTTAGGACTGATTGTTTTATTCATGATGTAACGCCTGCTGCGCAAATTCACGAATCTTGCTCGCTTCCAGCAATAATTTCTCCCACGAAGGGAGTTGTGTATCCCACTCAAGTAGCGTGGGGCGAGGCCCAATTAATGTCAGCGCCTGTTCATAGGCATCCCAAACCGGTTGGGAAATTTCTTCGCTATGGTCATCCACCATAATTTCGCCCGGTTTAACGAAAGCGCAGCCAGCAAGGTGATATTCACCAACATATTGC
>CAIOHY010000185.1 GCA_903858205.1 uncultured Cellvibrio sp. | reverse complement strand
GATTCGGTCGGCATTGCGAATGCGCTGTCGCAGGGCAACCAATGTGTCCAATCTTCATAACCGGTGCGCAGTGTTTGTTCGATTAACAAACCGCGGAAGCCCGAACAATCGATAAAAAAATCGCCTTCAATCATTTCGCCTGATGCCAAAGTCAATGCGGTAATAAAACCGGAATCGTGATCCTGTTTTACTTCAATGACCTTACCTTCAACACGCTTGCATCCCTTTTTTTCACTGATATTGCGCAAAAATTTTGCGTAAACCGAGGCATCCAAATGGTATGCATAATTAATATCACTATTGGGGCCGGTGAAAAATTTATGCGCGAGCGAGGCCTGAACTTCCAGACAAAAATCACCAAATTCGAAATCCATTCCTAATGCGCGGCTGCGCAGCCAGAAATGATGGAAATCACCGAGCCAGGTTTCTTTGCCGGTTTTGCCAAAAGAGTGGATATATTTATCGCCCTCCTGCCCCCAGTTTTCAAAGGAGATACCGACTTTGAAAGTGGCATTAGTCGCGCGCATAAATTCTTGTTCATCGATACCCAATAATTTATGGAAAACGCGAATGGGCGGAATGGTGGCTTCGCCCACGCCCACAGTGCCAATGTCGTCTGACTCGATGAGTGTAATATCGAGCAGCTCGCCAAATTTTATCGAGAAAGCCGCTGCTGCCATCCAACCGGCAGTGCCGCCGCCGGCGATAACGAGTTTTTTTACAGGTGATAACTGCACAGAAGACTCCGCATCATTCTTTTATTGTGTGTTTGTGGTTGGTTGACCTAACCAGTAGTGGTGGCTGCATATTCGCCATTCATACGCTGCACCGCAAGCTCGGGGTGATTTATATTTTCTATTAATCATTCGCTACGCTTACAAAATCGGAAATTGACTTAGGACCGACTATTCTTGAGTGCTATCAAATGCTGGATGTTGCCGAGTGATTCAATCACCAAAAATGCACAACGTAAAAAGCCCGCCGCATTCAAGCGCGCTAAATCACTGCCACTTAACGCCGCCAGTTTTTCCCGATTTAGTGTGTAGTTGCCGTTTAACTGGTATTGCTCTCGTTCGTTTAATTCGATGTCGAGTGTGACCGGCTCGATTAAATTCAACTCATTAAAGGCGGCAAACATGGCATCACTGACCGCCATGCCGTCGTAAATATGGTTTAGCACTCGATTAACGCGCTCAAGATAGGGACTCATACCGCCGTGCTCCAAAAATACGGCTTTGCCCTCGCTATAGCTGACGCGCGCGCTGTCCATATCCACGTGCACTACGGGTGTTCTTTCATCACCACCGTCGGCACGTTGATCTTGAAACCCAATCAGAAATGGGCCTCGCTCCATCACTGCGGGAATATAGTTTGCTTTCCAGCCAGAGAACTCATCCAGAAATACATTTTCATCAGGCTTTAGTCCCAACAATGCAACGGATTGAAATGTGCCTGTCGCCGCGTTGCGTTGAAACAAAATGGGATATTCCTTTTGTACCTCACCAAATTCTGTTGGAAACGTGAGTACGCTACCCACATTATCACCATAACGTGCGGAGTACTGAGTGATAACCTTTAGGTCTTTGTGGGTGATATTGTTCAATAAAACATGATTAGCCATTGCGATTTCCACGATAGAACGAATTTTTTAGCCGAGAAAAACCAAAAAAAAGGCCGCTAGGTTGAGGCTGTGTCAAAACCCACAGTCGCTTGTTAGCCAATAAAAATGCCCCGCTGATCTCGGGGCATTTCTGTTTTTATGGGGTGTGTATTTCTGACGTAACATCGCCCCTACACCAGCAATGCCATCATTTTCTGAACCCCCAGAACGTTCATTGCTCGTTTCAGGTTGTAGGCCATGCAACCCAATGCCATTTCCGTTTCGGCACCCGCTAATCCCCATAATAAGAATCGGCCATTCCCAAAAATCCATTGTTTGAGATTCCCAAACGGATGCTCAACTGTCGCACGGCGTATACGCATCATCTCAGGTCGCTGTTGCAACCGAACTTGCATGCGCGCAAAGGCATCCTCATGGGCGTGTATGTTGAGATAGCGTCGACTTGCTTCGGTACACTGCGATTTCAACGGACAAGAACGGCAATCACTTTCTTGCGCCGCGTAAATGATCGCGCCCTTATTCATTTGCTTGCGCTGTAACGCCTTGCCATTGGGGCAACGAAAGCTATCTGTCGCTGGCTCATAATGGAATTCTCTGCGATCAAAGAGAGGTTGCTTGCCCTGATTGTTCACAGCACGATTGGCAGGCACATAGGCCTCAATCTGTTCCCGCTCACAAACTGCAAACTGCTCGCCATTGGAATAACCTGCATCGGCCGCCACCCTCAGCGTGTCTTGTTCCAATACCGCTTTGGTGGCAAGTGCAACGGGAAGTAATTGCTGGTTGTCACTACACGCTTGTGTGACTTCGTGATGCACAATCAAATGGTGTGTTGCATCGACCGCTGTTTGCACGTTGTAGGACACTTGCTTTCCTGCCGCCGTGCGCATCATGCGTGCATCAGGTTCGGTTTTGATCAACTGGGTGAGATTCTGCTCACGCAGGTTCGCTTGTTGTGCGAGGTTTTGCCGCTGTTGGTCTTGCAATGCGTGCAGCGCCGCACGAACTGCATCGGCATTAATACTTTCCGTTTTTTCGGTCTGGTCCTGTTGATCCAGTACTGTTAAATACCGATGAATCTGTTGTTCAAGTACGGCCTGTTGTTTAGCGAGTTTTGCGGGTGTGACATATTGTCGATGTGATGCGGCGGCTTGAAATTTACTGCCATCAATCGCCACCAGCTCACCGGTAATGAGTTGGGCACGGCGACAAAACTGCACAAATTCACGGCAAGTGGCGACAAAAGCCGTTCGGTTTAATCGACGAAATTCAGCAATGGTTTTGAAGTCCGGCGTTAAGCGGCCGAGTAGCCACATCACTTCCACATTGCGTTGGCACTCTGCTTCCAGGCGCCGCGAGGAGCGAATGCGCTGTAGATAGCCGTACAGATAAAGTTTTAATAAATCCGAAGGGTCGTAGGGTGGACGGCCGGTGGTTTTGGTCACCGCTTTAGTAAAACCCAGTGTGGATAATGAAAGGTGCTCAACATAAGCAGCGATGACTCGCACGCTATGATCAGCGGGAATGAGTTCATCCAGACTTACAGGAAATAAACTACCTTGGGTTACGGCTTCGCCTTTTTTGTAATGCATAAAAAATGCCCGCATCAAAACGATGCGGGCATTTTCTCAAATTAAACTCATATACTCTAGGGTTTTGACACAGCCTCAGGTTAGCGGCCTTTTTTTGATCGGGTCTTAGCTATAGTTCAAACACTTAGAACGTATAACGCGCACCCAATTGATAGCGAGCACCCAAGTCTTCAAGGTACCACAATTGACTTTCTGAACGGCCGAACTGACGAATATTTTCTTCGGTTACGTTCAAGCCTTCCAAAAATACTGTCAATTGATCGGTGACAGAGTAGCTCACGTTGACGTCAATTTGAGAATAGGCTTCAACGTAAAGTGGGTTTTTGGAGTTGCCACGGTTGGTTTGATTGAGGTACTCATCACGCCAGTTGTAGGCAATACGCGCTTGGAGCTTATCGTTTTCGTAGATAGCAACCAGGTTCGCGGTGTCGCTCAGACCGGTCAGTGCAAACTGCGATACGCTTGGATCTGTTTCATCATCAAAACCAACATCGCCGCGCACCAAGGTGTAGTTAGCCTGTACACCGAAACCAGTCTCACCGAAGAAATGCTGCACCGCAAATTCTGCACCGTAGATTTTTGCTTCGGTGTTGTTCACGGGTTTAGCCGTGCGGAAGATCATCAGTGGGTCGCCTGCTTTTGGAATCAGGTCGTAGGCGGTAGCTACATCAATCGCGAATTGAGCATCAGGTGAATAATCGGCTGCACCATTGGGGAATGCAGAGGGGTTATCCAACACGGCCATCATCACGAACAATGAAGTATCGTCCAAGCCATAGCCACCACTTGCTAGTGCGGCTGCGGCTGCGGCTGCACGTGGGCCATTGGTTTGGTCCAAAATTCCAAAGTGCGACTCGTCAACCTGTTCTGTACCGGTGAAGTTATCAACGCGTTTTTCAAATACACCGATAGACGCATAGCTTGATTCGTCGTAGTACCACTCGGCTGACAGATCTAGGTTGTCAGACTCGAGCGGCTTTAACGTTGGGTTGCCAGCGGATGCTGCAGGCGTTGTCCCATTGTAGGTAGAGCCTACAGTGCCAAATCCACTCTTGGCAGCGTACAGATTGCCGTAACCAGCGCGTGCGATAGTTTTGCTGTAGGAGAAACGACCTTTAACATCGTCAGTAAAGGCGATATCAAAGTCGAAACTTGGGAGGAGATTGTCGTAACCTGACGTCACGGAGAAAGGTGTGATTTTCGTTTCTCTCACAACCTGGAAATCATTATTGTCTTGCCAGAGTAAGTAGCGTGGCAGAAGCATATCGGATGTCGATTCAACATCGGTTGTTTCGTAGCGCAAACCGGTCAAGTAATTGGTTTCCATACCTGCCAGTTCACCTTTTACAGCAACCTGGAAGTAAAGCGCTTCGGTATCTTCAGCAACGGTGTTGTTTTGAGACAGGTTAGGGTTGTAGGCAACTGCATAACCATTCGCTGCGGTACCGTATTTGTTTACACCCCACT
>CAIOHY010000184.1 GCA_903858205.1 uncultured Cellvibrio sp. | reverse complement strand
TAAACCATTCATTAAAATTATTTGCCGTATTCTGATATTGGAAGTTGCTGTTACATGCCTCCACATGTAAACAAACCTAATAAAGATAATCATCAAAACTTCGGTAACCATTATGAAAATGCTCCCCAAACTTTTGTTTGCTTTTTTGCTATCGCCGTTAGTTTCATCGCCTGTTTTTGCGCAAACCACATTTGTTCATTTGTTTGAATGGAAGTGGAATGATATTGCATCTGAATGCGAAAATTTTTTAGGCCCTAACGGTTATGCCGCAGTGCAAGTATCGCCGCCGCAAAAATCCGTTCCTGGAAGTTTTTGGTGGACGCGCTATCAACCTGTGAGTTACGCAATTGAAGGCCGCTCAGGAACACGCGCTGAATTTTCCAGCATGGTTGCGCGCTGTAAGGCTGTTGGTGTGGGTATTTATGTCGATGCGGTTATCAACCATATGTCGGCAGGCAATCGTAACTTCCCGGAAGTCCCTTACGGCCCGAATGATTTCCATAACTGTACTGGCCCGATAAATTACACCAACATTTGGCAGGTTCAGAACTGCGACTTGGTAGGATTAAATGATTTAAAAACCGAATCCGATTATGTGCGCGGAAAAATCGCCGCCTATATGAACGATTTATTGAGCATGGGCGTTGCCGGTTTCCGTATCGATGCAGCAAAACATATGCCCAGTGGCGATATCGCCAATATTGTCAGCCGTTTAAATGGTACTCCTTATATTTTTCAAGAAGTGATTGGTGCAGCCAACGAACCCATTACACCCGCGCAATACACTTACATTAGCGATGTCACTGAATTTAATTTCAGTAGCACCTTGGGCACTTATTTTAAAGGGCGCGCACCGCTAAAAGATTTGCGCAATATCGGCGTATGGAGTGGTTGGTTGAATAGTAGTGATGCAGTAACTTTTGTTGCCAACCACGACAATCAACGCCAAAACACCAGCAATATTGTGACGCACAAAGACGGCATGAATATAAATAATATCGCGCACGTGTTTATGCTCGCTTACCCCTACGGTTATCCGGAAGTTATGTCCAGTTACGATTGGACCGATCACGACCAAGGTCCACCAATATCAACGCCTGCAAGCAATTGTAATAACGGTTGGTTGTGTGAACATCGCAATCGCGAAATCGCCAATATGGTCGGCTTCCGCAATGCAACAAAAGAGGCATTTTATTTATCTAACTGGTGGGATAACGGCGCAAACGCAATTGCGTTTGGTCGCGGCAGCTTGGGCTTCGTCGTCGTTAACGGCGAAAACAGTGCGATCAATGTCACTTTGCAAACCGGTTTGGCAGCAGGAAATTATTGCAACATCATCGCGGGCGATTTTGTAAACGGAACCTGCACAGGCGCTAGCATTACCGTTGCAGCGAATGGCACAGCAACATTTAATGTTGCAGGCAAAAGCGCGGCAGCAATTCACGTGCAAGCAAAAAATGGCAGCGTTGTGGGCAACAACTGCGTCTACTCTTCGATGAAATTACGCGGCACGTTTAACAACTGGGTTAGCACCGATATGACTTGCGCCGCAGGCACTTGGGTAGGCACCGCTAACTTCACCGGCACCACTGGGCGCTTTAAATTTGATGCTTACGGCAACTGGGTTAACAACTGGGGCAATAACAATAGCGATTTAATTGCTGACGCCAGTGGCAACGATATTCTCGTCACTACGCCGGGCAATTACACGATTACGTTTAACGATGCGAACCTGCAATACAGCATCACCCCAGCCAATAACACCAGCAGCTCCGCAAGCTCTGTTGCACCAAGCAGCTCAAGCATACCGGCAAGTTCAAGCAGCGCAACCAGCTCAACTGCAGCTAGTGTTAATGTAAGTTTTACTTGCCAAAACGGTACAACTTATTCAGGGCAAAGCGTGTATGTGGTGGGCAATAGTGCCGCACTGGGCAATTGGACTGCGGCTTCCGCCATCAAATTAAATCCCACTAGCTATCCAACATGGACAGGCACAATTCAATTGCCCGCCAATACTGCAGTTGAATGGAAATGTTTGAAGCGTGAAGAAAATAATGCGGCGGCAGGTGTCGTGTGGGAAAGCGGTAGCAATAATGTGCTGAATACCGGCAGTGCAACTACCACTCTGGGTGCGTTTTAAAATACGTAAATAAAACGTTACTCATTTAATCGTTATAAAATCGAGGCGGCTGAATAATATCAGCCGCCTTTTTTGTTTTTTAGCAAACCAAAATCAAACCGTTAGATTAATTTCCTGCACGACACCCACACCGCCATCTTCTTTAAGATAAATTCCCGAATTAACAACTTCACCAAGCGATTGGTTGTTGGCATCTTTTAATTGAAATGGCGATGACACATGCCCGAGAAAAATTGCGCCGATATTTTTATCTCCCAATGCCGCCAATTGTGTTGAGCCATCTTCATTGGTCATCCAGATACGCAGTTGCTGATAAACGCTATCGCGCTCGTCGATAAAATGATTCCCGTCCTCATCGTAAACAGCCAGCTCAGCAAAACCGCGCCCACTGCTGGGACCAAATAATTCGCTGCCATTATTGATGCTGCCATCGCCATTGCGATCCAACGCCAAATAGCCACTGCCCGATTGCAAGCTGGCGATTTGTTCAGTGGAGCCGTCGTTATCTAAATCAAATTCAAAACGCGTTTGGCTCAGCTCAGCGCCTTTGCCATCAAAATTAATCACCAGTGGATCAATTTTTTTACTGCCCGCTGCCAGAGTGAGATTAGCTTCCTGCACAAATTCGCGGCTCATGCTCATGGCGACAGAAAAATTGATTTCGCGTCCATCAGCGGTTTGCACCACGCCCGCTGCTTGAAATCTTATGGCTTCCTGCTCGTGATAGCGCTCATGTCGCTGGTAAATCAAACCCGGGCCGGTGCTGCGAGTGGCCACTGCTTGCGCAGGCGGTGCCGTGTCCACATTCATTGTTTGCACGGTCGTGCCCAGCGCCGCTTGTACTTCTTCAGGCGACGCCATCGCCAGATCTTTACCCGTAATCGCCCGGTACATGGCTTCAATAATCATCATATTCAGGCGATCACGGGACTCCATTGGCGCACTTAAATCCAATGTTTCCGTTTGGCGATGCATCGCCAGTAGTGAACCGGCGCGCGAAAAATCCACCGCCACACCGGGTTGGGGCGCAGGCAAGTCTGCTTTGGCAGGCGCGACAGGCACTGACTGATCCAACCAGAACTCCACGCTCTCTCTCAAGCTCTGCTCTTCGCGATAGTCACGCTGGACTGCCATGCCGATCTGGGCGTTGGAAACAATCATAATTGCCGTCCATTTTTTGGTGAAATAGAGAAAATCCCACAGGCAAACCCATTGGGGAAAAAGCGGATTAATCTCTATAGCGGCAAAAACGCTGATTTTTTGAGCGTTATTTGGCGAAAAAATTAGATTTATTGGTTATGAGCAAAAACGCCAACAGGCCGATAACGGGGAGGAGGTAAATAAGGAGGAAAAATCCAGAAGAACCTGCAGATCAATTACGGGCAAGCACCAACTGATTTTTGTAGCGCTGATAAAGGATATTAACGCGGAAGACATAGGTTTTGGTTTCTTCGTAAGGCGGTACGCCCCTGTACTTTTCTACCGCGCCCGGCCCGGCGTTATAGGCAGCGGTCGCCATGGTAATGCTGCCATCAAAGCGCTCCAGCATGAGCGCCAAATATTTCACCCCACCATCGATATTCTGTGCGGCATCGGAGGCATTACTTACTCCCATATCTTTGGCAGTGCCCGGCATTAATTGCATCAACCCCATAGCACCTTTGCGCGAGCGAGCGAGTGGATTGAAGTTGGATTCCGCGTGAATAATCGCACGCACCAATGAGGGATCAACACCATACCGGTTTGCGGCTTGGGTAATCAAATAGGTAAATTCGGTCATGTAGAGTTTGGTACCGCGCCAATCTACGCGCGATAAAGGGTTACACGCATAGCAAGAGGTATAGACGATGACTTCGTAGGCGGATTTTTTCGGCTGGCGATCTGAATAGGCCACAGCGCCATCTTTCTGATACTTAAAAAAGGTGAAAGGCTGCGCCGGCTTTTTGCTCGCCGCCGCCTCGG
>CAIOHY010000183.1 GCA_903858205.1 uncultured Cellvibrio sp. | reverse complement strand
GCTTTTGCCGAGCGCGGCTTGAACGTTGATTTGGTACTGGCCAGTGCTGAAGGTCCATACCTTAAAGAACTCTCCTCCAAAGTACGTGTAGTGGATTTGAAAGCTGGCCGTGTCACCCGTAGTTTGCCTGGATTAGTCGCCTATCTGCGCAGGGAGCGACCGCAGTCCATGTTGACGGCGCTTAATCACGCGAATGTGATCGCTGTTCTTGCTCGCTCCTTAGCACGTGTACCGACACGCCTGGTGGTATCCGAACGAAATACTCTGACCGAAGATGCAACGCGCAATCAGGGGATGGCTGCGCGTGCGGTGTTTTTGCTCATGCGCTGGCTTTACCCGCACGCTAATGACATCATCGCCGTCTCGGGTGGTGCTGCTGAGGCGCTTTCACTTTTCGCAAACATTCCAAGGCAGCGCATTACTACTGTATACAACCCATATGACATGTTGACGATTCAACAACTGGCTAGCCTTGCAGTCGATCATCCCTGGTTTTCGCCGGGGTCGCCGCCGGTGATTTTGGGCATTGGCCGTCTCACTGCTCAGAAGGATTTTCCTTCTTTGATTAGTGCATTCGCACAGTTACGTACCCAGCGCTCCGCTAGGCTGATCATTTTGGGGGAGGGCGAATTACGAAATGATTTGCAGGCTCTGGCCGATTCGCTCGGCCTGGGTACCCAGGATTTTTGTCTTCATGGATTTATCGAAAACCCGTTTGCCTATATGGCACGTTGTGGTGTTTTTGTTTTGTCTTCGCGTTGGGAAGGTTTGCCCAATGTGTTGATTCAGGCACTTGCTTGTGGTGCGCCAGTCGTTTCCACAGACTGCCCGTCCGGGCCTGCAGAAATTCTGGAAAATGGTCAATGGGGGCGACTAGTGCCTGTTGGTGATGTTGAAGCGCTAGCGCAGGCTATGCTGGATTCGTTGACGGAAGTTGAGCACCCAGATGTGACAACCAGAGCGGCTTACTTTAGTGTTGAGAGAGCTGCAGATGAGTACTTGCGGATATTGTTCCCGGGAATGAATTAATGAATGCAGTTTCGCAAAAAGTTGCTTCAACTTTTCCGTTTGGTAGCCCTGTAATTAGCTGGAGCAGATCATTATTTTTTATTTCCATTGCATTAACTTATGGCTTTGTGTTGTCGCATTTGCCAGATCAAGATTTCAAGGACTTCAATAACTATTTGATTTATGCCGAAAGCTCTTCGCTGATTGCATTAAGTTATGCGGGTGGTGGCTTTCTTAGTGTTCTTGCTAATGAACCAGTCTGGCTTCTCATCAACTCGGGCCTTGGTTTATTTATGGATCCTGAAATGGTTGTCCGGACCATTATATTTTTCGGAGCGTCTAGTGTTGTGTGGCTTATTTTACGGCACTATCCAAAACACTTTTATTGGTTGATTTTGTTTTTGTTCCTTCCCCAGGTAATTAAGAATTATTTGATTCATTTGCGACAGGGTGCAGCTATCACCGTCTTTCTCTGGGGATGGTTTGCAGTCAATCGATCCTCACGCTGGTTTTTAATGGGGCTAACGCCTTTCATTCATTCTTCATTCTTTTTCATTTTAGGCTTGCTCGCATTAACTTGGATGCTGCGATTTACTCGCTTTGGGCCAGCTTTAAAGACTATCACCTATGGATTTGTAGGTATTGCGTTAGGTCTGGGTTTGGGTTTTTTAGTAGAGTTAATCGGCGCACGTCAGGCAGGGGATTATGCCTTTGAGCGAACGGACGTTAGTGGTTTAGGATTTTTGTTGTGGGCCATAATCCTCATCATTATGCTTTCGGCTGGTAAATCATGGTTGCGTGACCATACTTTTAAGATTGGGACATTACTTTCTATTTGATGACCTATTGGCTCGTTGAAGTGACTGCACGAATTTTTGAGAGTGGATTTTTTGTAGTGTTCTTCGCTGGCCTAACTTTGCGTGGTTGGAGACGACAAGTTTTTCTGGGTATCGTGATGGGTGCAGGTGCGCTTGCATGGGTGTTACGCATTGGTCAGCCGGGACTTGGATTTGCTTGAGCATAAAATCAGTATGAAGGTCATACATATAATTTCTGGACTCACTGACGGCGGCGCTGAAGCGGTTCTTTACCGGCTTTGCAAGTACGACCAGGTTAATCATCACTATGTCGCATCTTTGTCAGGCTATGGCAAGTATGGCGCCAAGTTGGTGGCACTTGGCATATCCGTTACCACGTTGAACATGCAGCCGGGGCGACCTTCACCGCTAGCATTTATTCGATTGATAATATTACTACGGCGAAACAAGCCTGATGTGGTACAAACTTGGATGTACCATGGCGATCTGTTTGGCGGATTGGCTGCAAGGGTGGCGGGAATTCGTTCAGTAGTCTGGGGCATCCATAACTCCACATTAGAAACGGGTAAATCCAAGAAAACCACTATTTGGATTGCAAAAGTTTTGGCGAAACTATCTTGGTGGTTGCCGGTACAGATTGTTGCGTGCGCTCAGCGAGCGATAGATGTGCATGAGGCGATGGGTTACGACCCTAGCAAAATGCGTTTTATCCCCAATGGATACGATTTGGCTGACTTTAAGCCGGGGCTAGATCCGCAAGGTGAATTGAGAGCTGGTCTGGTTTCAGATCGATCGATTCCGCTGATTGGTACGGTCGGTCGCTTTGACCCGGCTAAGGATCATGTCAATCTCTTAGATGCATTAGTCATGCTTCGTGATCGTGGCGCAGTGTTTCGGTGCGTGCTGGTAGGTACCGGTTTGGATTCTTCAAATGCTCAAATTGTGGAATTGATCTTTCAGCGAGGATTGGTAGATCATGTGCAATTGC
Organism: uncultured Cellvibrio sp.; assembly: GCA_903858205.1. Classification (GTDB taxonomy): domain Bacteria; phylum Pseudomonadota; class Gammaproteobacteria; order Pseudomonadales; family Cellvibrionaceae; genus Cellvibrio. The sequence goes on along the minus strand of CAIOHY010000183.1, from coordinate 1,261 downwards.
TCGGCCAAAGAAACGACATTCCCTGCATCATGAATGCATTGGATCTGCATGTGTTGCCGAGCGCTGGTGAGGCTTTTCCTAATGTGGTCTGTGAGGCTATGGCTTGCGGGACGCCCTGTGTGGTAACCGATGTGGGCGATGCGGCTTACATCGTTGGCGATACTGGTTGGGTGGTACCTCCGCGTGATGCGAGCTCCTTGGCGGAGGCAATTGCGTCTGCTCTTAGAGGTGTTATGAATGCTGAACAAAGCAGATATCGCAGTTCCAGAGTCCGGTCCAGAATCAAAGAGTACTTCAGTATCGAACGTATGGTCGGTAGCTATACGGCTGTATGGAGTGAATTAAATGAAAGTCAATAGGTCAATTTATGGTAAATATTCCTTGGTGGTCAAAGATAATTGCTAAAATTATTCTTAATAGACTGCCATTTGGTTATAAATTTTGGCAGAAACTGGGTTTATTTCGACACGGGAAAATGGATAATTCAGCCTATGTGATTGGAGTATTTAATTCACATTGTGAACGGGCAGGTCTGAAAGGCGAATTGAAAGATCGTGTAATTCTGGAGTTAGGACCTGGCGACAGTATTGCGACCGCAATTGTCGCAGCAAGCCATGGTGCAAAAACTATTCTTCTTGACTCGGGAAAATATGCTTCTCAAGATGTAAATTTATACAAATTCTTTGCAGAAAATCTGCGAGATATCGGTCTTAAACCTCCTGATTTATCTGAAGCCGAAAATATCGAAGACATTTTGGATTTGTGCGGGTCTTATTATTACACGAGAGGCTTGTCTTCACTTAAAGCAATTGAGAAAAATTCAATTGATCTCATTTTCTCACAAGCCGTTCTTGAGCACATCCGTGAGCATGAATTTCAAGAAACAATGGTCGAGTGTAAAAGGGTATTAAAAAATTATGGAATAGCCAGTCACCGCATAGATTTGAAAGACCATTTGGGAGGAGGATTAAACAATCTCCGGTTTAGCAATAGAGTTTGGGAGTCTAGTAGTTTTGTTCGTTCGGGATTTTATACAAACCGAATTCGTTATTCACGTATGGTCAGTTTAATGGAAGAGGCAGGTTTTACAATTGAACTTGTAAAAGTAGATCGTTGGGATACTATCCCTCTTGCAAAAAGTAAACTGGCTACAGAGTTTGCTCATTTATGCGATGATGATCTGCTGATCAAAGGGTTTGATGTGATTCTTAGATAATAAGTATTGCAACTAACGCAAGTCAAACTTAATGAAAAAAAGTAT
>CAIOHY010000182.1 GCA_903858205.1 uncultured Cellvibrio sp. | reverse complement strand
TGGTAGACACGCTATGTTGAGGTCGTAGTGGCGAATGCTGTGCCGGTTCGAGTCCGGCCCAGGGCACCAAAAGAAAGTATGATGTCTTTTCAAAACATCCTGAAAGCCCCGCATATGCGGGGCTTTTTGTTTTAGTCAGTGCTGTAAGGTTTAATGTTAGTTCCCGCGTTATTCCGAGTAGTGGTCTTTGGTGTCTAACTTGGTTAGTATCCTGCTCTAATAAGAACTGCAGCAGCCGAGTAGGAAGCATGGCCGATACGACCAATTTTGATTTTCTTCAAGAACATGACCCCGTTTTCGTGCAGCTCGCGGCAGCGGCTGAGCGTTCTTTTATCAGTGATCCTAACACTACGCTGATTAAGCTGCGCCAATTGGGTGAAGCTATTGCGCAGGATTTGGCTGTTCGCTGTAATATCCGTTTTGATGACCGTACCACTCAGCTGGAATTGCTGCAGCAGATTCGCCATGAGATTCGCCTGGAGCCTAATGTGCTGGAGCTGTTCCACTTATTGAGAGTGGAGGGTAATAAAGCAACTCACAGATTTAAAACTCACCACAAAGAAGCCATTACCGGGATGAGTGTCGCGCGTGAGCTGGCTGTTTGGTACCAGCGCGCCTTTGGTAAGCAAGGTGCTGCATTTAAGCCCGCGCCTTTTGTAGCCCTTAAAGATCCTTCAATCGAATTGCGCGAGCTGCAGGTTCAAATTGAGCAGTTAAAAAGCCAGCTAACAGCAACGAATCAGCAGGCGTCCGGCAATACTCAGCTGCAAGAACTGTTACAGCGCGAAGAAGAAGAATACGAAGTACTCGCACAGCAGATGAATGCTGAAGCTCGCCAATACAAACAGCTTGCCCAAGACAATGAAAATAAACTTATCGCCCAGCAGCAAGAATTTGAAACGCGAATAAAACAGCTACAAGATGATCTTGCCCTTCAGTCAGCCGAACATCAAAAAGTCTTGCAGCAGCAAGTGGTGCAAGTAAGCCAAAAAACACAAAAGGCCAGCGCACAATTAACGCTGAATGAAGAGTTAACACGGATCATAATTGATCAGCAATTAATTGATGCAGGTTGGGTAGCGGATACCCAAGAACTTGATTACAAAAAGGGCGCTCGCCCTGAAAAAGGTAAGAACAAAGCGATTGCAGAGTGGCCAACAACAGGAGCGCAACGCGCAGACTATGTGTTGTTTGCCGGGCTGATTCCCATTGCCGTAGTAGAAGCAAAGCGCGAAAACGAGAACGTCGCTGGTAAAATTCCACAAGCCGAACGCTACTCGCGTGGATTTAACGCCGATGCAACGCTGATGCCTGCTTGGGCGGAGCAGGGCAGAACCATTGCATGGCCAGATGCAGCCGATGGCCATTTTCATATACCGTTTGTTTATTCCTGCAATGGCCGCGCTTTTGTAAAACAGTTGAAAGAACAATCCGGCACCTGGTTTAGAGATGTGCGCGAAGCATCAAATATTGCAGAGCCGCGCGAAACATTTCATTCACCCGCTGGCTTGTTAGATAAATTAAAACGCAGCCGTGAACTTGCCGAACAAAAACTAAAAGCCGAAGGTTTTGCTTACTTAAAGCTGCGGGATTATCAAGAAAAAGCGATTGTTGCTGTTGAATCTGCACTAGCCAACGATCAGCGTAATTGTCTGCTGGCGATGGCAACCGGTACCGGAAAGACTCGTACCATTATTGGTTTGATTTATCGCTTTCTAAAAGCTGAACGGTTTAAACGCATTTTGTTTTTGGTGGATCGCACGGCCTTAGGTAATCAGGCATTGGATTCCTTTAAAGAAGCCAAGCTTGAAGAAAATAAAACCCTCTCCTCGATTTATAACATCGCCGAATTAGGTGATATGGCCGCTGAAGCGGAAACCCGTGTTCAGGTGGCTACCGTGCAGGCGATGGTGAAACGCTTATTCGCCTCTGACAACCCTCCCACTATTGATGCCTACGATTGCATCATAGTAGACGAAGCTCACCGTGGTTATACCCTTGACCAGGAAATGACTGAGGGTGAATTAGCCACGCGCGATGCTGCGCAATATCTTTCCAGTTATCGCCGAGTATTAGACTATTTTGATGCAGTTAAAATCGGATTAACCGCCACACCTGCAAGGCACACCAGCGAGATTTTCGGTAAACCCGTTTATACCTATTCTTACCGCGAAGCCGTGGCCGACGATTGGCTAATCGATCACGAACCGCCGATTCGCTATGAAACCCTATTGAGCAAAAATGGTATCAAGCTCGATAAAGGTTCGGCGGTCAGTGCGATCAATACCTATACAGGCGAAATTGAATCCGCCTTGCTGGAAGATGAAATCAACTTTGATGTGGAAGCCTTTAACCGCAAAGTCATTACCGAAGGGTTTAACCAGGTTATTTGCGAGCAATTAGCCAAAGAGTTAGATCCTTTTGGCGATGAAAAAACCATGATCTTTTGTGCGACCGATTTACATGCCGATATGGTTAAACGCCTTTTGGATGAAGCCTTTAAAGAAATTCACAACGGCAGCTACAGCGAAGCCGCCGTGCGTAAAATTACTGGCAAAAGCGACAAGGTAGATCAGTTAATTCGCAACTACAAAAACGAACGTTACCCCAATATCGCCATTACCGTAGATTTGTTAACAACGGGTATAGATGTTCCAAAAATTTGTCATTTGGTGTTTCTGCGCCGAGTTAAATCACGTATTTTGTACGAGCAAATGATTGGCCGTGCCACACGCCGTGCCGATGATATTGGCAAAACCGTATTTAAAATTTACGACCCAGTGGATATATACGCTGCCTTGCAAGCTGTCAGCACCATGAAGCCGCTGGTGCGCGACCCGAATATCACGCTTGAACAATTGGTCGATGAACTGACTAATCCCGATACGCTTGAAAAAGGCTTAAATGCACCCGGCGTGCAAGCCGAAACCAGTCACGCGCAAGATGTATTGGCAGAGCTTGGCCAAAAAGTGATGCGAGTAATGCGTAAAGCGAATAAAGCGGCAGAATCAAAACCGGAGCTGAAGCAAAAGCTGGATGAATTGGAAAACCTTTGGGGTGTTGCACCGCAAAAATTGCATCAGCATTTACAAGAATTAGGTCCGCGCCAAGCGGCGGAGTTTATGCGCCGCAACAACGGTTTTATCAAATTAGTCGATGAAGTGAAGTTTATTCTGGGCAGCGAACACAGGCCGATTATTTATGAGGGTCGTGATGAATTTTTATCGCGCGAGCAAAACTTTGGCGTAAATGAAAAGCCTGCGGATTACCTGCTCAGCTTTAACGATTTTATTAAAAATAATATCAACCAGTCGGCAGCATTGGCGGTGGTTGTTAATAAACCTAAAGACCTGACGCGCGACCAACTCAAAGAAATCAAAGTGCTGCTGGATAACAACGGCTACAGCGAGACCAAACTCAAAGCCGCATGGCGCAATAGCACCAATCAGGAAATCGCCGCCAGCATTATTGGCCACATCCGCCAAGCGGCTTTGGGTGAGCTGTTAATTCCCTTTGATCAGCGTGTACATAACGCCCTGCAAAAAATCTACGCCATGCATGCGTGGTTACCGCCCCAGCGCAAATGTTTAGAGCGCTTGGGCAAGCAGTTAATTCATGAGGTCATCATCGACCATAACTTCGTTAACAATGCCTTTGCCCAAGAGGGCGGTGCCAAACGGGTGGATAAATTGCTCGATAACCAGTTGGACGAGGTGCTAAACACTCTAGCCGATGGGCTTTGGGGTGAGGCAAGTTAAAATAAAACAACTCATTATTTTACTTTAGCTGTTATTTTAAAATAATATGCAGGCTTATTTTAGCTTTGTCAGAGTTTTTCACTATGAATCGCGGACTAACAGGGCGCTATGTGCCCAGTATTGCTGGGGGTTTTGCGTGTCAGGCGTTTATTCCTGCGCCGTTGCCACCTCATCCACCGCTTGAGATAAACGGCAAGCTGCAAGAGCGATTGGCCGAAGCTCACATTGCCCTTGGTCGCTTGGACGCTATCAGCAGCCTCTTGCCCGATGCACAGCTATTTCTGTACAGCTATGTGCGCAAAGAAGCGGTTATGTCATCACAAATCGAGGGCACACAGTCATCCCTGAGTGACCTGATGCTTTATGAAATGGCCGCCCAGCCCGGTGTGCCAATGGATGATGTGCAAGAAGTCTCTTGCTATGTAAACGCGCTAACCCTCGGGGTAGAGCGCATCAGTCAGGGCAACCCAATCACTATTCGCCTTGTAAAAGAGTTGCATCAAGCGCTTATGACCTCTGGCCGTGGCATTCAGCGGGGCCCTGGCGACTTTCGTACAAACCAAGTGTGGATTGGTGGACACCGTGCCGACGAAGCGACCTTTGTGCCGCCGCCCGCCAATGAAATAGCGGCTTGTTGGAGTGAGCTGGAAAAGTTTTTAAATGATGTGCCTGAGCCTACTGAACCGGTAATCAAAGCGGCCTTAATGCACGTGCAATTCGAAACTATCCACCCGTTTATGGATGGTAATGGCCGCTTGGGGCGCTTATTAATTCCCCTGATTCTGGCGCAAGCGGGTGTGCTGCAAGAGCCGCTCTTGTATCTCTCGGTATTTTTTAAAAAACACCGCCAAACCTATTACGAACGCTTACAACAAGTGCGCTTAACCGGTGATTGGGAAGGATGGTTGTTGTTTTTTGTAGATGCGATTACCGCGACTGCCACCCAAGCCGTGGCCACCGCACAGCAGCTCAATCAATTACTCGCAACCGACAAAACCAAGCTGGTGCAAATAGGAAGATTGGCAGGCTCTGCCAATCAAATATTAGAAGCACTGTTTAATCAGCCGATTGCCAGTATTAATTTGTTGGTAGAAAAAACCGGCCTTACACCAGCCACTATCGGCAAAGCCTTGGATACCATGGAAAACACGCTCGGCCTGGTACGCGAACTCACCGGCCAAAAGCGCAACCGTGTCTACGCTTACAGCGCTTATATAGAAATTTTGAATCAGGAATAAAATCTCTCCCTAGAAAAAGGTGGGGGGCGCCGAATCGGGGAGGGGGGATTCAAAATTGGTATTTCTATCTGCATTCCACTGGTAATAGCTTGTTGACATCATGTCCAACATAGCGATTTATGCATGTAAAACTATTTGACAAAATCGGTTCATTTAAGCTAAATGGTGACCTTTGTCCTAAAACAGAGGACGGTTGGTGGATTAAAAGCTATGAAGAGTCAAGATATTCTCCTCCTTTTAAAATTAGTGTGTCTCTACAAGCAAGAGCAGCGAGAGCTGAAGCTTGGTCTTGAGGGCAGCGCTAGGCTTGAGGTGTTGCAAGAGTATGGGCCAGACGGCACGTGGCAGGGGTGGGAGCTAGTTGATAATGACCCTGAGGCGTTATTGCCTGAGGTGAATGCTCATGATCGTTACAGCGTAAGAAATCTTGAGGCCATGACAGGTATTAGCAAAAGTGAAATTAGCGCTTCGTTAAAGCGTTCAATATCTGTCGGTTTAGCCGTGGTAGATCGCAAAACAAAATTTCCTCGGGCTAACAATCGCGCATTACTTGAATTTATTGTGCATGGAATAAAATACGTATTTCCGGCAGAGCAGGGGAAAATTATGCGTGGAATCCCCACTGCATTCGCATCTCCCATATTGGTAGGCAAACTCATGTCGGCTGGCGATATCATCAATGTATGGCCAGATCCTACTGGAAAAGAAAAAGGCCAATCCATACTGCCCCTATTCAAATCCGTACCTAAAGCGGTCAAACAAGATCCAGTGCTCTATAAATTGCTTGCCTTGGTCGATGCTATTCGGCTAGGCCAAGCGCGTGAAACCACAGTAGCCATTCAACTGCTTATTGAAGAGCTGCAACCATGAGCCGCTATAACACACACCGTTTTATGATTCAGCAAGTGGCACAGCAGCTTGGAAGCGATTTACTAAGCCAAGTGGCCTTTGTAGGTGGTTGCACCACTGGCCTGCACCTTACCGACGAATTCACTAAAGAAAAGGTGCGCTACACCGAAGACGTAGACTTAATTATTCATGTATTGGGTTATACAGGCTGGCACAAATTCAGTGAGCAAGTGACTGCACGAGGATTCAAGATTTCAATGGAGGACGACGTCAATTGCCGTTTTCGTTTGGGCAGTTTATGTGTGGACTTTATGCCTGACGATGAAAATGTATTGGGTTATTCAAACCAATGGTATAGCGATGCACTTTCAACAGCACAGCCTTACCCAGTGGATAACGGAATCATCATCCGTTTAGTAACGCCAAGCTATTTTCTTGCCACTAAATTCGAAGCTTTCAAAGGCCGAGGTCAGGGCGACATATTGGTAAGCCGTGACATGGAAGACATCCTAAATTTAGTCGATGGCCGCGAAGAACTATTAACCGAAGTACAAAATAATCCCCCAGAGCTGAAAACCTATTTAACGGCTGCGTTTACGCAGCTACTTGAAATGCCAGATATCAACTATTTAGTACAATCCACTGCCGACAACGACAGCGGCCGAGAAGAAATTATTTTTGAGCGACTGGAAAACTTAGCGGCAATATAAATCCCTCCCCAGCCCTCCCTTTTTCACGACTGCATGGATGCAGGAGGTAGAGCAACGCAGGAGCAGTTGCCGAAAGGGATGGAGTAGTAACCCCCTTTGTAAAAGGGGGTCGCCGAAGGCGGGGGGATTTGGTTTTAGCGTTTAAACAGAATTACATCAACGAGAACACCATGACCAACAACGATATTGTCCAAAAACTCTGGAACCTGTGCGACGTACTGCGCGACGATGGCATTAACTATAGCGATTACGTTACCGAATTAGTCTTGCTGCTATTTATCAAAATGGAATTTGAAAATACTGAAGCGGGCTTGCTGAATAAACACAAATTGCCCGAGGGTTGCCGCTGGGGCGATTTGAATGCGAAGTCGGGTTTAAATTTATTAAACGACTACAAACGCATATTGCTTACACTGTCTACCGGTAAAGATTTGGAAGGAAAACCGGTAGTCACGGATCCGTTGATCCTCGCGATTTATAACGATGCCCAAACCCGCCTGCGAGAGCCGCGCCATTTGGAGCAGCTGATTAAAACACTGGATGGCATCGATTGGTTCAGTGTGCAAAAAGATGGCTTGGGTGATTTATATGAAGGCTTGTTGGAGAAAAACGCCAACGAAACCAAATCCGGTGCTGGCCAGTATTTCACCCCGCGAGCACTTATCGACAGCATCGTTCGCTGCATAAAACCGCAAGCGGGCGAAATTATTCAAGACCCAGCCGCAGGCACCGCAGGCTTTTTAATTGCGGCGGATAAATACATTAAAGACGCTACCGATAATTTATTTGACCTAACGCAAAAGCAGCGCAACTTTCAATTAAATAATGCATTCATCGGCGTAGAGCTAGTACCCAGCACTCGCCGCCTCGCACTTATGAATTGTTTATTGCACGGCATGGAAGGTGACGACGAAGGTGTAGTGCATTTAGGTAACGCACTCGGTGATACCGGCAAAAGTTTACAGAAAGTGGATGTGGTACTCGCCAACCCACCTTTCGGCACCGCCAAAGGTGGCGAAGCGTCTATTACACGTGACGATCTCACTTACAAAACCAGCAACAAACAGCTCGCGTTTTTGCAGCACATTTACCGCACACTCAAGCCCGGTGGCCGCGCCGCTGTGGTACTGCCAGACAACGTATTATTTGAAGCGGGCCAAGGCAGCGATATTCGCCGCGACCTCATGGATAAATGCAACCTGCACACCATTTTGCGTTTACCCACCGGTATTTTTTATGCGGCGGGTGTAAAAACCAACGTGCTGTTCTTTACCAAAGGCACCGAGAAAAACCCTAAGCAAGAAGAGGGCTGCACAAAAAATGTGTGGGTGTATGACTTGCGCACCAACATGCCTAGCTTCGGCAAACGCACTCCCTTTGGTGAACACCACTTAAAACCTTTCGAAGCGGTATTTGCTCCCTCGCCCCTTGGGGGAGAGGGCTGGGGTGAGGGGAAACGAAGCGAAGGCGAATGGTCGTTTATGGATCAGGAGGCGGATTTTAATTTAGAGAATTCGCGTTGGCGCATGTTCTCCCGCGATTACATTCGCGATACCAAATCAGACTCATTGGATATTTCTTGGTTAAAAGATAACGACTCGGTGGATGCCGCAAGTTTGCCAGAGCCAGATGTGTTGGCGGCGGAGGCTATGAGTGAATTAACGGAAGCGTTAAGAGAGTTGGATGGTTTGCTGGCAGCATTGGGTGCGGGGGATCAAGCGAAGGTGCAGAAGGATTTGTTGGCTGAGGTTTTGGGGTTGGGGGATGTGGTGTGAGTGAAATGAATTTGCCGGAGGGTTGGGTTGAAACGCCGTTAGGTGAGTACCTGTATTTAAAAAATGGTTACGCATTTAAAAGTAATTCTTACGTAGCAAAAAGTGATGATACTGTTCCTGTCATTCGCATTTCTGATATCGACGGAAAGATTGCCCATGATGAAGCTGCAATCCATGTAAAAAAAGCAGATGTTGTAGATGGCTTTGAAATTAAAAATGGCGATTTACTCATTGCAATGTCAGGTGCAACTACAGGGAAAGTTGGCGTTTATAAAGGTTCAGAGCCTGCGTATCAGAATCAACGTGTTGGTAACTTAAAGCTTCACTCCAATGAACACGGTTCGCCAAAATACAAAAATCATCTTATTGCTTCACTTACACCTGATATTTTGAAAATCGCTTATGGTGGAGCACAGCCAAATATTTCAGGTAAAGCAATTGAAGATCTATTGGTTGCATTACCCCCCCTCGCCGAACAACAACAAATCGCCCAAAAACTCGATGAACTTCTCGCGCAGGTAGACACCCTAAAAACCCGCCTTGACGCCATTCCCAACATCCTAAAACGCTTCCGCCAATCGGTGCTTGCGGCAGCGGTTAGTGGGAGGTTGACGGAGGGGTGGAGGCGGAGTGCGAAGGTTCTGGAGCCTGCCAGTGAATTAAAAATTCGGTGGCTTGTAGAAAGAAGAAATAATTTTGAACTAGCTCAGTTAGATAAAGTAAGTCGCGGAATAATAAAAAACCCTAAGAAATTCATTCCCCCCTTAGATCCTGATCTCGAAACTTCACAAGTCAGTTTTCCTGAGATATGGGAAATCGTAAGTGTTTCTGAGTTTGCAGAATGCTTAGACAGCCAAAGAGTACCAGTGAAAAAAGATCAACGTGAAAGCGCAATTGGTTTATATCCATATTTTGGTGCAAACGGAGAAGTTGATAGAGTAGATGAATTTATTTTTGATGACGATTTGGTAATGGTTACCGAAGACGAAACTTTTTATGGTCGAATTAAGCCAATTGCCTATAGATATACAGGTAAATGTTGGGTTAATAATCATGCTCATGTTTTAAAGGCGCCAAATAAAATAGCTAACGACTTTCTCTGTTATACATTGATGTATTACAAGGTTATTCCTTGGTTAACAGGTACAACAGGGCGCGCAAAGTTAGGTCAAGGATCTTTAAATATTTTACCAATGGGGATGCCTCCTGAAGTTGAGCAAATCGAAATCGTCCGCCGCGTAGGGCAACTCTTCGCCTACGCCGAGCAAATCGAACAACGCGTAAAAGACGCCCAAGCCCGCGTAAACCACCTAACCCAAAGCATCCTAGCCAAAGCCTTCCGCGGCGAACTCACCGCCGACTGGCGCGCGCAAAACCCAGAATTAATTTCCGGTGAGAATTCGGCAGCGGCGTTGTTGGAGAGGATTAGGGTGGAGCGGGAGGTGGTGAGCAATAAAAGGAAAATTAAAAAATGATGCAATTTAATGTGTACTGTGATGAGTCATGCCATTTGGAAAACGATGGACAGAAAGCAATGGCGCTAGGGGCTGTTTGGTGCCCAAAGGATAAGCGCCTTGAAATTGCAAGGCGTATTCGGGAGATAAAAGTTAAACATAAATTGCCAGCCGATTTTGAAGTCAAATGGACAAAAGTTAGCGACGCCAAACTCAATTTTTATATGGAGTTACTGGACTATTTTTTCGACGATGACGATCTTCATTTTAGAGTCGTCGTTGTGCCTGATAAGGCTGTTTTGAATCATGCAAATCATCAACAAACGCATGATGATTGGTACTACAAAATGTACTTTACAATGCTCAAGATTATTTTTAACCCGGAATGCCAGTACAAAATATATATCGATATTAAAGACACGCTAGGACAGGAGAAAGTAAATCATTTGCATCAGGTTCTGTGCAATAACAGTTACGATTTTTCGCGACAAATGATTGCTGATATTAAGCGGGTTCACTCACATGAAATTGAACAACTACAACTCGCTGATTTACTTATCGGTGCGCTCGCTTATTTGCATCGAGGGTTGCAAACCAATACGGCCAAGCTGGCGTTAATTGAGCGAATCAAACAGCGTAGCCATTACTCTCTTATCAAAAACACTATGCCAGCAGAACAAAAATTTAATCTATTGATATGGCAGGGAAGTGTTCATGCATAGGGTACAAATCGCTTGGCTTCCGTCGCTTGAAGAGTTTACTGCTTACGGCGGTAACTGGAATCGTTACTTGGATACGCTTTATGACATTTTTTGTAATGACTTTGTAAAAAGCAGACCCAGCTATTGTGGTGTACGTTTAGGC
>CAIOHY010000181.1 GCA_903858205.1 uncultured Cellvibrio sp. | reverse complement strand
CTTTTTTGTGAGGTCAAGAAATGTCCACTCTGGGTCCGCGCATTATTGTTGCAATGGATTTTGACAATGCTGATCAATGCATTGCTATGGCAAAACGTTTGTCTCCTCTGGATTGCCGTCTGAAAGTAGGTAAAGAGCTCTTTACTGCCTGCGGCCCCAAAATAGTCGAACAGTTAATGGCCTTGGGTTTTGAGATTTTTCTCGATCTTAAATTTCATGATATTCCCAACACGACCGGTAAGGCTGTTAAAGCCGCAGCGGAGTTGGGGGTATGGATGGTCAATGTCCATGCCTCAGGCGGTGAGCGGATGATGGTTGCGGCGCGCGAAATATTGGAGCGTCGCGCGGGTAAGTCGCCTCTATTGATTGCGGTTACAGTGTTGACCAGTATGGAGGCTAGTGATTTATCGGGGGTCGGAATTGTATGCAGCCCCGAGGAGCAGGTAATAAAGTTAGCTCGTCTGACCAATAGTTGCGGGCTGGATGGAATAGTGTGCTCAGCCCAAGAAGCCGCTTTAATGCGCACGCACTTTGGTAATGATTTTTGCCTTGTCACTCCCGGCATTCGTTTGGATACATCTCCTGCTGATGATCAGCGACGTACCTTGACTCCCTCTGCTGCAATTACTGCCGGTAGCAGCTATTTGGTAATTGGCCGACCAATCACTCAATCAATCAATCCTGCAGATGTTTGCAAGTCCATTATTCAAACTCTTCCCTAGCGCTAACACACGGCCACTTTAGGAATCTGGTGCACGTCATGAATGTTTCTGCCCCCATTGTTATCACGATTGATGGTCCAAGCGGCTCTGGGAAAGGAACCCTTAGTCAGATGCTGGCGCGACATTTGGGTTATCATTTGCTGGATAGTGGTGCGTTGTACCGATTGGTTGCACTAGCAGCGATGAAAAATGGTACAGATCTAGATAGCGAAGATGCTGTGGCTCATGTAGCAACAGGGCTTGACGTGATATTTAGTCTGGAAAATGCAGGCTCGGCGCAAATTTTGCTGGAAGGGATAAAGGTAACTGACGCAATTCGCCAAGAAGCGGTGAGCATGGCGGCATCAAAAATCGCAGCCTACCCAAGCGTAAGAGCTGCGCTACTTGATCGCCAACGCGCTTTCGCAGTCGCACCAGGATTAATCGCTGACGGTCGCGATATGGGAACGACTGTATTTCCGGCAGCACAGGTAAAACTATTTTTGACCGCAAGCGCGGAGGCCCGCGCCGAACGACGTTACAAACAGTTATGCACAAAAGGAGAGTTTGTTGATATGGCCGAGCTAGTCCGAGATATACGTGAGCGGGATGAGCGAGACTCCAACCGTGCTATTTCCCCACTTAGACCAGCGAGTGAGGCGGTTATTATTGATAGTACCGCCATGACTATCGATGAAGTTTTTGCAAAAATGCTGGCAGCAATTACATGACCCCTTGCTTCTTTCAATTAGTGTCAACAAACGGTAAGAATGCTCGACTAGTTTGCACACGACACATCTCTTATAACACTATTTTCAATACAACGACATCGGGCACCAAGATGTCCTCCACTCAAGATGGGATTAGAGTATGACCTTAACGTGTTTTAAAGCCTACGATATCCGCGGCAAATTAGGCGAAGAACTAAATGAAGATATTGTTTATCGTATTGGTCGCGCTTATGCACAGTACCTCAAACCGAAGACCGTGGTTGTCGGTGGCGATGTACGCCTGACGAGTAAGACTTTGAAAACAGCACTAAGTAATGGTTTACGTGACGAAGGTGTCGACGTGATTGATATCGGAATGGCAGGTACCGAAGAAATCTATTTTGCTACCAGTTATTTAAAAACTGACGGTGGTATTGAAGTCACTGCCAGTCATAATCCAATTGATTACAATGGCATGAAGCTAGTGCGTGCAAATTCAAAACCGATCAGCGGTGATACTGGCTTAAATGATATAAAGCGACTTGCGGAGGAAAATAATTTCTCTCCCGTAAATTTTGCTGTGCGCGGTAGTATTCGTGAACTCAGTACTTTAGATGCCTATGTGCAACATTTATTGTCTTACATTGATGTTTCGCAGCTGAAACCACTGCGCTTGGTCGTGAATGCCGGTAACGGTGCCGCAGGACACGTTATCGACGCCATAGAAAAGTATCTGCCTTTTGAATTTATCAAAATTAATCACGAACCCGACGGCACTTTCCCTAATGGTATTCCCAATCCATTGTTGGTAGAAAACCGGGCGTCGACTACCGCTGCGGTTATTGCACACAAGGCTGACATGGGTATTGCGTGGGATGGTGATTTTGACCGCTGTTTTCTTTTTGATGAAACAGGTGCATTTACTGAAGGCTATTACATTGTCGGCTTGTTGGCCGAGGCCTTTTTGCTCAAAAACCCCGGAGCGAAAATTATTCATGATCCTCGCTTAACGTGGAATACCTTGGATATCGCTCAAAAAAATGGTGGGGTGGCGATTCAATCCAAGACTGGGCACGCCTTTATCAAAGAGCGCATGCGAGATGAGGATGCGGTTTATGGTGGCGAGATGAGTGCACATCATTATTTTCGCGATTTTTTTTACTGTGATAGCGGCATGATTCCCTGGTTGTTGGTATGCGAGCTATTGAGTAGGAAACAGCAAACACTGTCGAGCATGCTAGAGGATCGAATTGAAAAATTTCCATCACCAGGCGAAATAAATAGTCATGTTGTCGATGCAAAAGTTGCCATAGAAAAAGTGTTTAATCATTACTCGCCCGATGCCAAACTCATTGATAAAACTGATGGAATTAGTCTGGAGTTTGATGAATGGCGGTTTAACTTGCGGATGTCAAATACAGAACCAGTAGTGCGATTAAATGTGGAGAGCCGAAATGACAAAATTTTGCTCGATCAAAAAACGAGTGAAGTCCTAAACTTACTCAACAGCTAAAATAAAAATTTGAAGGGTGCAGCTATGCAGGTTAAAAAAGCAGTTATTCCAGTGGCAGGTCTTGGAACACGTATGTTGCCAGCCACCAAAGCAATTCCAAAAGAAATGCTACCCGTAGTCGATAAGCCATTAATTCAATATGTTATTGAAGAGGCTGCAGCTGCGGGCATTAAAGAAATTGTATTGGTCACGCATGCCAGTAAAAATGCGATAGAAAATCATTTTGATACGAGCTTTGAATTAGAGGCTCAACTTGAGTCCCGTTTGAAACGCTCGCTGCTCGCAGAAGTACGCTCGATTACCCCTCCTGGGCTTACAGTGATTTCTGTTCGTCAGGCTGAAGCAAAAGGACTGGGGCATGCGATTTTGTGCGCAAAATCTGTTGTCGGTGATGAACCTTTTGCCGTCTTGCTGCCTGATGTGATCGTCGATAATGCTGAATGCAATTTGAAGCAAGATAACCTTGCAGGAATGACGAGGCGTTTTCAGGAGACGGGCAATAGCCAAATTCTTGTGGAACAGGTGCCGCACGATCAAGTCGATAAATACGGAGTTGTCGATTGCTTGGGAGTCGAAATTCCTCCAGGAGGAACTGCAGCAATTAAAGCGATGGTGGAAAAACCTCCGGTTGATGAAGCGCCGTCAAATATGGCAATTGTTGGACGCTATGTT
>CAIOHY010000180.1 GCA_903858205.1 uncultured Cellvibrio sp. | reverse complement strand
CGATAGCGCCTGGGATAAGGTTCCGGCAAGCCGCGAAACCGTTTGTATTCCCATTGGTACTGTGCCGGCGCACGGCGCACGCAGGCCGCAACGCTAGCATTCAGCCCGGTGACCGAGGTGAGCGGGTCTTGGCTATAAATTTGCGCGTCCGCCTCAATTACCACCATCTTGAAACCACCCGCCACACGCTCGGCGTAACAAGAGCACACGGCGCAACCGGTACGCTGGATCAACCCCTGCACCAGAGTCATGGTCAATGCGGGCTGCCCCATAAAAGGGGCAACTTCGCCACCGGATTCCGGCGCCGGTACCTGATCCGGCAGGATGCCCACAATAGTGCCGCCCTGCAGCGCTTTGAACAGCATCATCACGCCTTTGCGATTGGTGGGCGCCATGGTGATATTGAGTTTGCTGCGCCCCGCCAATACCAGCTCATCCATTTTGGGATTATCGAGCGGCTGGTACATAGCAGTCAGGTTGGCGACGCTGGCCAGATAAGGCGCAACCACTTCCCAATTGCCGTGATGCGGCGCCAGCACCAGCACCCCCTTCCCTTCCGCAAGCTTTGCGCGGAGGATTTCATCGCCCTCCAGCGCCACAATCTTGCCCTGCAACCAGGCCCAGGAATGACGCCAGATAGCACCGGCTTCCATCGCCGTTTTCGCGGTTTCTTGCAGGCTTTGGCGCGCAAGGCGGGCTTGTTCTGCCGGTGATAATTCGGGAAAACAGAGCGCGATATTCTCGCGTGTCACCTTGGCGGCGCGGCCATTGAGCAACCACATCGATAGACCAATCGCGCTACCCAACCCACGCAAAGCGCCGAGTGGCAACAAGGCGAGCAGTTTAAAAATCAGGGGAGCCAGATGGTCTTTCATGGAGCCTGCGCCGGTGCAACAAAAAGTGCGCGCAGCTTACCGGAAAAGCGCGGGCGACACAGTATTCACGCCCATCCTTAATGCAAAAAACCGGCACCTTTGCAGGCACCGGTTGGTATTTGACGGAATCCATTCCATTCAAGCCCTTGTCCTTAAGGTTGGATTCAATGGATGCGTTATTGCACCGTCCAACGGTGAGGCTGGTTGTTATTGTTGGCCTCGCCCCGCGTTGCGGTGCTGATGGTGAAGTAATAGTTGATGGCAGCGCCCGGAGTCACATTAGGAATAGTGACCTCAAAGCTGTTTCCTACCACGCGGGTCATATTGTTCCAGCCGGGGGTAAAGCACCAAGCCCAGTTGAGATTTTCGTTGGTCGTAAAGGTGATTTTTACGCCACCGTTAGCGTAAGTCGCCGTGGTGGTATAGGCCACAGCCGCACCATTGGGCATAACCGCGTTGGCGGTGTAACCCGCTTGGCTACTGGAGGACACACTGGCGCTGGATCGGCTCGACGCCACCGAGGAACTGGCGATACTGGACGACACAGACGAGCGCTCGCTGGAGGTGCTGGATGCCACTGACGATGACACCGAGGAGTAGCGGGTGCTTACCCAGGTATTTTCGCCCGGCCCCGGCAAGAACAGCTGACCCGTTGCGGGAACAAAACTGTAATAGCGCGCCTCGATCAAATCGCCCGACGCATAGCTGCCGGCTGGGCGCGTCGCTTGATAGGTATAGGTGCCATCGCCATGATTAATCTCTCCACCTGCTTGCGCCTGTAAGTCGATCACGACAAAGTCTTGAATACCATTGCGGCGGCTAAACAGGTGTACCTGCTGCTTGCGTTCACTCAAGCGCACACTGAACCTAACGGCTGCATTGGGCATGGTGGTGATTTTTACGACGCCTAAATCGATTGGAGCCACTGACGAACTCGCCAGAGATGAACTCGTGACAGAGGAGCTTGCCACAGAAGAACTCAGCACAGAGGAGCTGGAGACCGACGAGCTGGACACAGGTGTACTAGACGGCGACAGACTGCTCGAAGAAGTCGATACAACCGCAGACGACAGGCTCGATGACGTCGAGCGAACACTGCTGGAGGTATAGACATCCGATGAAGTCGCCGCTGACGAACTGGTCACCGATGAGACGGACGAACTTGAAACACTGCTGGAGGATACCGGCACCACCACACTGGTATAAACCTTCAACTCACCGGGGCTGACCAACAGACGGGTGCCATCGTTAAAGGTGACGTTTTTAGCATCGGTAGCGCTCGCGTTGTAGGCCACGTAGGTGCGCTCGTTCGCGGTACGGAATACCGCAAAACTCGCGTGATTGGTAGCAACTACTTCATTGTCGATACGGCCAAATCGATGGAAGGTTTTGATCCAGGCGTAGGTATTGGCCAGGGAGTTACCCTCTTCGGTCGCACAGGATGGCCCGGCAATAGAGTTACGCATGCGGCCTTCGTTCGCATTGAAATTGGCCAATGCCGTCACCGGATCATAAACCGCTTGGTAGGCATAGAAAATCGCGTCCCACATGGTGAACATGGTGCGGCCCTTGGCCATGAAGTCAAAGTTGGTTTTGGCGTAGTCCGGGAATTGGCCCAGATAGAGCGAACCTGACTGGATCGGCAACAAAATGATGCCGTGCATGGCTTCCGCCTGGCCACTAAACCAGGTGGCGTAGTCAGTTTTGCCGCCCCATACCAGTGAGGCCATAGGCTTGGTGTAGGTGGGGTGATAGTTGGTGCCGTAGACGTTGTTCCAGTATTCCTGAATCGCGGTCATCTCAGTGGTGTAAAGGAAGATACCCGCATCGCGCACCGCGGTATTGCCCGTCTCTTCACCCCAGAGGATCATCGCAGTCCAGGCATTCATCGCTTCAGATGAAGACTCGTTATTGTTCCCCGCACCAAAACGCGCGTGGCCTGATGCCCAGGAGTGGCCAGCATAGATATCGAAGTTGCGCAGGAAGGGGAACATTTTGCCGGTAGCACTCGTGGCAGGATTACGTGGGCGCTCCCAGTTGCCGTAATCGCGCATCAAGAGTTCGATCATGCCGCCAAACTGCTGGGGTTGAGCCCAGTTTTTGTCGTTGCGCGCCAGTTCGGCCGCCGCACGGACAAAATAGCCGTAGTGGAAATGGTGGTCGTTCAGCTCTTTCAGGCTACCAAAGCTGCCATCAATACCCAGCAGGGTGCCCCAGTTGCTGTTGTAGTAGAACAGGTTTTTGGCAAACGGCGATGGCTCCAAATCATCGATAACATCCGCCTTTAACCATCCCTCCAATCGCCATTTCAACTCGTCTTTAAATTGGGTCGCGGCGGCGGTGTTGCCGGTTTGCTGCGCGAGGGGAATGAGCGAGGCCACCTTGCCCAAACGCTTGCCGGTGTAATAGGTATCACGATGGGTAAAGGTCTCGCTGCGAACATTGTTCACCAGGGTGGACAAGCGGGTTTTGTCGGCCGATTCCGTTAGCGCTGGCATGGCCGGAATCACGCCTTGATAGGTAATCGCCGTGGTAAATGATCCACCTTCCGCCAGCTTCATAGTGCCGCGCGGAGTGAAATAGCTTTCATTGGTGAGGGTCGCACCGCCCGCGAATTTGCGCCATTGATGAGGGTAAAGCCCCATCAAGGTTCCGTTAGCGGTTGATTCCACGTAGTTGTTGGTAGTGACCGCATAGGTGCTAAGCAACTTGCTGTCACTCGCGCGGTAGTTCCAACTGACCTGCGAACCGGTGACGTGGTTGTAGGCGTATTTGGTCATGAGCGCCAGGGCCGAACGATTGGGCAAGGCGGCTACTGAAAAGTACTTTTTCCCCGCTGGTAGGTTAGCGGTGATTTTGGCGGTGCCCAAACCAGTCCAGCTGGTTCCGGCCGCAGCAAATGCCGCGTAGTTACGGCCCTGTACCGAGAATCCAATCACCGGCGAACTGCTGGTACCGGACCAGACTTCGGGCGTTTTTGCCGCAACGGGTGCGGTACTGTGACTGGCGAAGCTAATGGTTGGGTTGCCGTTGGTGTAGTTCGCAAATACGTAGGGCGAACCATGGCCGAAGGTCAGATCCATAGCACCGGCGCCCGCTTCCATCCGGGTGGTGACAAACCAGTCGCTATAGTCATGCACTTTAGCGCTGAAGTTACCACTCGCGGCGGTATTACCCAGCACAAAATCCAGCTCTTTAAAGTAGACGGTCTCGTGCATTGGTTGTTCAACGCCATTAACCCACTGGGTGGCGGGCGCAGGCATGGTGCCCACAAAGGCGTAATCTATCGCCCAAAAATCCTCCTGCCGGGGAGAGTACAAGCGTACGCCGTTATGTTCCGGCTTGATCGCAAATGGGTGGGCATAACTGACATTGTGCGAGCCACGAGTTCCCCAATCTTGCCAAGGGTCGTTTACACCAGCCCAGAGTATGGAACTCCACCAGGAGTTGGTCGGCATAGGTTGATTAGCCAGATTGCTGGTGATGTGTTTGGTGGTTTGTACATCGCGGTTGTCGGGAATCGCCGCATCGATACGGCCGTCCCAATTGGTTAGATAACTACCTGCACCCACAGCCACTGGGCTGTTGGTTGGGGTGGTGCTAGGTGGTGGATTAGGTACCTGAGCCGACAAATGCGCGGCCGTTAGCATAAAGGCAGCGGCCAATAAGATGGTTTTCATGTGAACCTCTCAGAAGACAATTGTTGTTATTGGTTATTAGAGAGATCAGAAGCGCGGCAAGATGACTGAATAAACATGCGCAGTAAGACCCCGTGAAGCATAGGATCCATCACTCAATGAACTACGTCGTCCCAGTTTGCAGAGTACCTGCAATGTGGTATTTAACGCCACACCATTGCCACCATAGTACAAATTAATTCAATAAAATCAAATAGATAAGATGGTTACGGGAAGTAACAGCGCTACTTGGGAATAGCCTGTCTCAAGGCACACCAGAGGTGTTTGCTGACATTGGGACAGCCTTTTATCGGCGGGCAAAAAAATAGGCGCCTTACGGCGCCGAGGGGCTGTTACTAATAAGAGGGGACTGTTAGGAATGAGCTGAATAAACAACGCGTGAATCAGTGCACTTTTACTGCCGTAAAAATATCCACAAAGGTCAGCTCTTTTTCGATCTCAACTGGTGTGTGCAACCGACTCGCAATATCGCGCGACGACACTATGCCGCGAATATGATGCGCATCTTTGTCCACCACCAACAGGTATTCCTGATGGGTCTTTTTCAAAGTGGAAACCACATCGGAAACCGTCGCCAGCTTGAACTGGTCATAATCGATCGCCCGGATGCCCGCTCGAGGGTGCATTAAATCGTGCACCAATAGTTCATCACGTCTAATACGCAAGGCCATTTGTTTGAGCAGCATGGTGTGGTCGGCAAGGTCGTCTACACTTATCACACCGATAAATTCTTTGGCGTCATCCACCACGATTTTGGTTTTGACATCTTCCGCTAACATCACTTCCAGCGCTTCGGTCGCCTCCAGATGGCTATCGACCATATGCGGTTTATGGCTGCGGAAATCCGTGAGAATCGCCAGCGCGGAGGTATGAGCCTGAACATCGCTAAACTCTTCTGGCTGCACCAAGTGGTCATTCGCCGCTAACGCAAACACGTGTAAATTTTTCATAACAAGCCCCGATAAGAAAATGAGTAATCCAGAAGGAGCGCTTGTTTCATCCGCATCTGGCGAATTCATCGCCCTTCTGGCGCTCACTCTGTCATTACAACATAGGCCTTACCAAAGCTGATTAAAACCCGTACAAGCGGGCTTTTACGCTGGATTTACTCCGTGTTTACGTGCCCTTTACTCGGCACCTAAATCAACAACCAAAACGCACCAATTCAAGGCTATTTGCGGCCGAGCATGCGCAAAAGGGTGCGATCTTTATCGATCAGGTGATGCTTGAGTGCACCGGCAACGTGAAGGATGATCGCGACTGCCAGTAAATAGCCCAACCACTCATGGGTGAACTGCCCCAGGCTGCTCAATCCCGCATGGATGGGTTCAGTCTGACCTTCCGCATTTTTATTGCCCGGCACCATCACCCAACCAAACACCTTGATTCCCCAGCCACCCAAACCGGAATACAGCATGCCCGAAATCGGCATCAGCACCGTGCCGACAATCAATACCCAATGGGTCGCCTTTGCCAGCTGGTGTTCGAATTTCGGGTAGTCGCGCACCGGCGTTGGCCAACCATTTTTAATCCGCCACCACACGCGCAACAAAATCACCACAAAAATCAGCACGCCAAAGGACTTATGCCAGTCGTACAGCGGATAAACCTCATACCACGACATATAAAAGCCGACACCCAGCATGGCGATTATCGTCAAGGCGATTACCCAATGCAGGGCGATAGTCAGGGGGCTTAGTTTTTGCTGGGTATCCATAGAGGTTCCTTTGGTTGATTTCACGATTTATAGCAATTGTATTTGCCACTTGCGAAGAGTTGGTCAACAACAGGTTTTTCTGGTTCCCGGGTTTTACAGATCCTTACCCAAACGCAAAAGTTATAAGCAAATGGCTCAATTTTTGAATTGGCGAATGGTATATTTCGCGCCACTGCTGCAAAGCAGTTCTCAACTCATCACAAATTCCGATAAATGGAGCTTACCTGCCATGATTAAAAAACTCGCTAGCGCTCTGGGCCTAGCCTCTATCTTACTCTCCGCCAGCGCTCAAGCACTGCCAATTGTTCAGGCAGACGCGTTTGCTGCAGGCGATAACAAGGCTGCATTACAAACCTCAACCGGCCTTGTGTGGATGGATTTTGGTATAAATAACCACTTGCGTAATATCGAAGTGGTTGATCGCTTGGCAACGGATTACGCCGGTTGGCGTTTACCCACTGAAAGCGAAGCCAAAGGATTGATTAATGATCTAGTAGACCACCTGCCAGAATGGAAAAGCGGGTACGGATCTTTTAAATATCTAGATCTCTCCGATAACACCCATTTTGATTATTTCAACGCGTTGATTGATGTCATCGGCTTCGACAATTACACTACATCATCGATATGGAGAGGTGATGAATTGCTCACCAACTACCAAACAAAAGTTTTGACTGCACTCCTCCCAATGAGTACGAGTGAAACTGGCGTTTTTCAACTCTTTGTCGCGCAGGAGACCGGGCCATACATTGCTTCTTCTGGTTACTTTTATGTCGAAAGCTGGACCTACCCCAACTACTCGCAAGGCACTACCTTGCTGGTAAAAGATACAATCACGTCAGTTCCCGAACCCTCCGGTCTGACTCTCGGATTATTTCTTCTCCTCGCTCTAGTATACAGACGTAAACTCGCACGTTAGCGCCATTCACAGGGGCAGCCGGATCAGGATGCCCCTGCAGGACGGATACGTCTGCAGATTCGCAAAAAGCCTGCCCTTCACGCCAATTCTCCCGCTATAATCCACGCATTTTTTACATCATCTAACCATAATTTCGACCCACTTTTACCAATCAGGTCTACCATGTCCGAAAAACGTTATGACGTAAGCACCTTTCAGGGTTTGATTCTCGCCCTGCAAGATTATTGGGCGCGCCAGGGTTGCGTGATTTTGCAACCGCTCGACCTCGAAGTCGGCGCCGGTACTTTTCACCCTGCGACTTTCCTGCGCGCCATAGGCCCGGAAACCTGGAATACCGCCTACGTTCAGCCCTGCCGCCGCCCGAAAGACGGCCGCTACGGTGAAAACCCCAATCGCTTGCAACACTACTATCAATTTCAGGTGGCGATGAAACCCTCGCCCGCCGATATTCAGGATTTGTATTTAGGTTCACTGCGCGAAATGGGTATCGACACCAACGTGCATGACATCCGTTTTGTGGAAGACAACTGGGAATCGCCTACCCTCGGCGCCTGGGGTCTGGGTTGGGAAGTGTGGTTGAACGGAATGGAAGTGACGCAGTTCACTTACTTCCAACAGGTCGGCGGTCTGGAATGCTTCCCTGTTACTGGCGAAATCACCTACGGTATTGAGCGTATCGCCATGTACCTGCAAGGTGTGGATTCGATTTTTGATCTGGTGTGGACGATCAACCCGAACGGCGACAAAGTTACCTACGGCGATGTATTCCATCAAAACGAAGTTGAGCAATCCACTTACAACTTTGAAGAAGCCGACACCGCATTTTTGTTCAGCAATTTCGATTTCTACGAAAAAGAAAGTCAGCGTTTGATGGAAAAAAATCTGCCGCTGCCCGCCTACGAAATGGTGATGAAAGCCTCCCACGCCTTTAACTTGCTCGATGCGCGCCACGCAATTTCCGTGACCGAGCGCCAACGTTTTATTTTGCGCGTGCGCACCCTGTCCCGCGCTGTTGCCCAAGCCTATTACGATAGCCGCAAAGCCCTAAGCTTCCCACTTGCGCCTGAAGCCCTAAGAAATGAACTGCTTGCTGCAAGCGCCGCTAGCTCCGTTGAGGAGAGTAAATAATGTCTGCTGATTTTTTAGTTGAACTGGGTACCGAAGAGCTACCACCAAAAGCATTGAAGAATTTGATGGCTTCGTTTGCCGAAACTATCGAAGCGAATTTAAAAGCCGCTGAATTATCGTTCACCGCAATTAAACCTTTTGCCGCACCACGCCGCTTAGCCGTGCTGGTAGAAAATCTCGCCAGCGAAACACCATCGAAAGAATTGGTTGTCTGGGGTCCACCAGCGGCAATTGCATTTGATAAAGAAGGCCAGCCCACCAAAGCAGCGCTGGCGTTTGCCGAAAAAAATGGGATCGCCGCTTCTGAATTAAAAGCTGAGAACGATGGCAAAGCGGAAAAACTGGTTGCACGTATTACCGCTGAAGGCAAAAAAACCGTTGAATTACTTGAAGCAGTTGTTGCCGATGCCTTGGCAAAATTGCCGATTGCCAAGCGCATGAAATGGGGCGCAAAGCGCGAAGAGTTTGTACGCCCTGTACATTGGTTGGTGATGTTATTTGGCAGCGATGTTGTCAACGCCAGCTTGCTCGGCTTAACTGCTGGCCGCACCACGCGCGGTCATCGTTTCCATTACAACAACACCATCGACCTCGCGAAAGCGAGTGATTACGCCGGCGTATTAAAAAATACCGGTTTCGTCGTCGCTGATTTTGCTGAGCGCGGTGCGACCATCAAACAACAAGTGGAAGCCGAAGCGAAAAAAGTCGGTGGTGTTGCGGTTATCGACCCTGCCCTGCTCGATGAAGTTACATCACTTGTTGAATGGCCAGTCGCGCTCACCGGAAAATTTGAAGAGCGCTTCCTTGCGGTTCCTGCAGAAGCATTAATCGCTTCAATGAAAGAACACCAAAAATATTTCCACGTGGTCGATGCTAACGGCAAGTTGAAAAACAACTTCATCACCGTAGCGAATATTCAAAGCAAAGATCCGTCGCAAATTATCGACGGCAATGAGCGTGTGATTCGCCCGCGTTTGTCGGATGCGGCGTTCTTCTTTGAGACTGACAAGAAAACGACTCTTGCTTCACTGCGTGAGCGTTTGAAAACGATCGTGTTCCAAGCGCAGCTTGGAACTATTTTTGATAAAACCGAACGCGTCGCAGGCTTGGCAAAATTAATCGCCGGTAAATTAAATGCGGACGCTGCATCCGCCGAACGTGCCGCGCAATTGTGTAAGTCTGATCTAGTCACCAACATGGTTGGCGAGTTCGACGATATGCAAGG
>CAIOHY010000179.1 GCA_903858205.1 uncultured Cellvibrio sp. | reverse complement strand
GATCGCGCAGGGCGCGCATTATAGGCGTTTAGTTTTTGCTCAACCAGCACTTATTTCCGGTCATGTTTACTTCCACCCAGACATTCGGGGGAAGCGCGAACCTGGCCGGATGCAAGCCACTCTTGCGGGCTAAACGTATGCAGCGCCAGCGCATGTACGCCCGCCTGCAGTTCTTCAGCCAAACAGGCATAAATGGCCTGGTGGCGCTGCACCTGGCGTTTTCCTTCAAACTGCGCCGAGGCTATCACCACCTTGAAATGGGTTTCCGACCCCGGCGGCACTGAATGCATATAGCTTTCATTAGTCACTTCCAGATGCTCAGGCGCGAACCCGACACCCAACTTGTTAAGAATACGGCTTTCAACAGGATTCATAGGGTCAACCTTTTACACTGGGTAACGACAGCATCACGCATTAATTGACGATTACTATCCAATCACATCGACTTATGCGAAAAAAACTTGCCGCATTTTAGCGGCAAAGATCTACACTGTGTTGACTTGGAGCAATTAGCGAGACGTTAAATCCAAGCTACGCGACAAAGAGGCCGAAGAAAGAAGCATGACTATGAGTGACCACAAGATTTTTTTTGATCGCCGCAAAGGCAATGACCGCAGACTGGATCGAGATCCTTGCAAAAATATGCCGCTGGATCTCTATCACCGAAAACGCCGCAAATCCACTGAGCGCCGGAGTGAAGAGCGTAGCATTGCCGATGATTACCTCGCTTTTTTAAGTGATGCAGATACCGCAGGTAAAACGCAGCACTGATGGCCGCTGGTGGGATAACTAAGCGAAGGCACCCGCACTCGCCTTGGCGCGAATTAAGGTAGGAATGCAGCCGGTCTGCGCTTGATAATGCTCCTCAACGGCAGCCGCCAAGCGGGGAACAACGTCTACCGGCGCAACCGCAACCACACATCCGCCAAATCCTCCACCAGTCATTCGCACACCAGCCTGACCTTGACCGGCATCTGCAAGGATGTTCACCAGTGTATCTATAGCCGGCACAGTGATATTAAAGTCGTCGCGCATAGAGGCGTGTGACTCAGCCATTACCTTAACCAAATTCACCAAATTGCCAGTTGAAAGAGCTTCTGCAGCACACAGGGTGCGCTGGTTTTCCGTCAATACATGACGCGCACGACGAAAGCTCAGCTCATCCAGCTCAGCTTCGGCTGCAAGCAATTGGATCAGCCCTAGGTCGCGTAGAGAGGTTTTTCCAAAAAAGGCAGCAGCCTGTTCACATTGCTGGCGACGCTGATTGTATTCACTATCGACCAGCCCGCGTTTGACGCCACTGTGGACAATCAGAATTTCCCAATCCTCCGGCACAGGAACGGCGCGCGCTGATAAATCCCGACAGTCAATAAGTAATGCCGCATGCTCCTGACCATGCGCTGAAATAAGCTGATCCATAATGCCGCAGTTGCAGCCGACAAAATGGTTCTCTGCCGCCTGCCCGATTAAAGCGGCCTGCGTTGGATCAATTGGCTCGTTACTGAGTGACGCAAGCGCCCTGACAAGCGCCATCTCTAGCGATGCGGAACTACTTAAACCAGCGCCCGAATGAAGGTCACCGGCGATATACAAATCACCACCCGCCAAGGTAAACCCTTGTCGACGCATCTCTTGCACCACACCGCGCGCGTAATTACTCCAGGACGCACTAGCCTCTTGATGTTGGCTAGCATCCAAATCACTCACAACGGTTTCGTTGTCGAAGTTGTAGGCTACCAAACGCAGTTGACGGTCATCGCGCGGCGCAAAGGCAATATAGGTGTGATAGTTAATGGCCGCTGGCAGCACAAAACCGCCGTTGTAGTCAGTATGCTCGCCGATCAAGTTAACCCGACCTGGGGCCTTAACCGTAGCGACGGGTGCTACACCAAAATGCAACTCAAATAATTCACTTACACGAGCGCTGGAAAGAGTTTTCACGCTCGCTTTACCTCAATCGAAAATGGACGGGACTTTGTTCGCGCAAGCGTTCAGCTGCTTGCTCGGGCGAGAGATCACGTTGGGTTTCAGCCAACATCTCATAACCCACCATAAATTTAAGCACGCTCGCACTGCGCAATAACGGCGGATAAAAATGCGCATGTAGCTGCCAGTGAGTGGCGTCATCGCCATTAAACGGGGCTCCGTGCCAGCCCATCGAATAGGGAAAAGAACACTCGAACAGATTGTCGTAACGAGCGGTGAGATCGCGCAGTATGTCGCCAAGGCTAACCTGTTGAGAATGGGTAAGTTCGGTAATCCGCGCGAGCTTTTGCTTGGGCAAAAGCAAGGTTTCGTATGGCCAGGAGGCCCAAAAAGGCACCACGACCAACCAATGTTCATTCTCAGCGACCACGCGATCACCCGCTGCAGATTCTTTGTGGGCGTAGTCCAACAACAATGGCACCCCATTCTGTTCGTGATAAAGGCGCTGATGCTCGTCCTCTTTGCTCACCAGTGTTGGCAATTGGGATTGCGCCCAAATCTGACCATGAGGATGAGGATTTGAGCAGCCCATCACCGCGCCTTTGTTCTCAAAAATTTGTACGCTCGCGTAGTCTTTACCCAAATCAGCGGCCTCGTTCATCCAGGTGCTGATGACTGCGCTTATCTCTTCATCATTCAGCAACGGCAGGGTTTTGCTGTGATCAGCGGAAAAGCAGATCACCCGGCTGGTGCCGTACTCAGCTTGAATCTGAAACAGTGGATCAGTAGACAGAGGAGCCGCGGGCACATCCGGCATCAAGGCTGCAAAGTCATTAGTGAAGACAAAAGTTGTTGTGTACTCTGGATTAACTTCCCCACCTGCGCGGCGATTGCCCGCGCACAGATAACATGCAGGGTCATGCGCTGGGCTTTCCGGCCACTGATGTAGCTCTTGTTGCCCCTGCCAAGGTCGTTTGGTGCGATGGGGTGAAACCAGCAGCCATTCTCCCGTCAGCGGGTTGTAACGGCGATGCGGATGTTCATTCACTGAAAATTCTTTGTTCATAATGTTTCGTACGCAAATCACAATGACATATAAATATGACAATTGAGCAATTTGTGTAATCTACCCTAAACCAAAGGGCACTGCAATCAACCCAACAGGATGAGTGAAAAGATTTTTGCAAATAAAAACAAAAAGCCCCGACCTTTGGGCCGGGGCTTGAGTAATAACTGAGGTTAGCTAATCAGAAAAAGCGGTTGAAAGCGATTATTCCCCAAACAATCGCAAGCAATACCAAACTGACGAACACCAATGCCGAACCTATGTCTTTCGCGCGGCCGGAAAGCTCGTGGCGCTCGGAACCCGTACGATCTACCACCGCCTCAACGGATGAGTTGGCCAGCTCGGCCATCAGCACCCAAAAAACACTCGCGATTAACAAGATGAGTTCAACCGGCGTCTGCGCTAGCCAAAACGCCGCCGGAATAAGAATAATCGCAAGCGCGACTTCCTGTCGAAACGCAGCCTCATACTTCCATACCGCAGCGAAACCTTTCATCGAATAACCAAACGCATCGATCACCCGCGCTATTCCCGTTTTACCTGGCTTGCTCATGCATCGTCTCCGCTCAATTGTCATAAGAGGTTAATTACTCGTTCACACAATAGTCACACAGCAATGTTACTAATAGATGGACGCGGACATATTTTCTTGCTCGCGCGATTTCATCTGCAACTATTTCGAAAGGCGGTGAATCATGAACACTTTTTTACAGCGCGTCCACCACTTGGACACACTCGCATTTTTGTGGGTACACGTAACCAAAGGTTTCCAATATCGCCGCTCCGTCAGATTTGTTTCGCAGACCGGAGACGGCCCTCTTTATTTAATTGTCGCACTGGGTTTGCTCGCATTTGAACCTGTCGCCGGTGTACATTTTTTTTGGGCAGGAATAATCGCCTATATATTTGATGTCAGTTTATATCTACTTTTGAAAAACCTTATCAAGCGCGATCGCCCTGCAGTAAAAATTACAAGCTATCAAGCGTGGATCACGCCATCGGATCAATTCAGTTTTCCTTCAGGCCATACCGCAGCCGCTTTTTTGTTTGCTTGTCTGGTTTTAAATTTTTACCCGCTCTTTGCAATTCCTTGTTTTATTTGGGCTTGCGCGATTGGTATGAGCCGCGTGCTGCTCGGAGTTCACTACCCAACCGATCTAGTCGCTGGCGCACTGCTCGGCAGTGCATGCGCATTCTGGGGAATTTATTTGCACTCATTGGTTATTTCATTACATTAATGTTTACAAGCGAGATCGCATGAAAATACTGTATGGAGTTCAGGGCACCGGCAACGGCCACACTACGCGCGCGCGCATTATGGCCAAGGCTTTTGCTGATGTAGGTGCGCAAGTTGATTGGGTTTTCTCAGGCCGGGAGCGCGATAAATTTTTTGACATGGAAGCATTTGGCGAATTTCAATCCTATCGCGGACTTACATTTGCCACGCAAAACGGGAAAGTACTTTTTTTTAAAACGGCACTCACCTCCAACGTTGCACAACTGTATCAAGACACTAAAAAAGTTAACGTCGAAGGTTACGACTTTATCATCAATGACTTCGAGCCTGTTTCTGCGTGGGCTGCAAAACGTGCCGGAAAAAAAGTGATTGGTATATCACACCAAAATGCATTTTTTTACGACATTCCCAAAGCCGATAGCAATTTCATCACTAACTGGTTTATGCATAACTTTGCACCAGTTACCCAGCCGATCGGCTTGCATTGGCATCACTTCAACCAACCAATATTGCCGCCGCTGGTCGAGCCTTCACATTACCCAAATGTTTCCACGCCTAAACACTATTTGGTTTACCTGCCCTTTGCAGGCTTGGACGATATAGTTCCACAGTTGCGTGAGTTTCCTGAGTACGACTTTTTTGTATATCAACCCGTACCTGCCGCTTATGACGAAGGCCATATACACGTGCGCCCTTTTTCACGCGAGGGCTTTCAAATCGATTTGCATCGCTGCGAAGGTGTAATTTGCAGCG
>CAIOHY010000178.1 GCA_903858205.1 uncultured Cellvibrio sp. | reverse complement strand
GTCGCTACTCAGCGCAAAGAGGTCGCGTACCTTTTGATAAAAACGCTTCTCGGAGGCGCGAATGTCGCGGATGCGCGCCAACATCTCGTCGAAATAATCTGGGCGGCCATCAGGAGTTTTGAGGCGCTCATCGTCCATCACTAAGCCCTTGAGCAGGTATTCCTTCAGGGCCGTGCACGCCCAGCGGCGGAACTGCACCCCGCGTGGGGAGCGCACGCGGTAGCCCACGGCGAGGATGGCGTCGAGGTTGTAGAGCGTCACCGAGCGCTCGAATGTGCGGGTACCCTCGATTTGAACTGTCAAGGATTCCTTGACAGTTGCCGCTTCATCCAGCTCCCCATCATTGAAGATATTTTTGAGGTGTAGGGAGATGTTTTGCTTGGTGGCGTTAAAAAGCTCGGCCATCTCCAGTTGCGTCAGCCACACCGTATTTCCTTGGGCGCGGAGCTGGATCTGACTACGGCCGTCTTCGGTGGTGTAGAGAATAAGGTCGCTCATGCGTTAATCTCCGGCTGGTGCAGCTTGAAGTTGGCGATCGTGTTCTCGGTATTCATCAGGTTGGCGCTGTGCAAGTATATGGCGTAGATTGAACGCGTGCTACCGAGTTGTTTTTGGGTTGTTTTGGTCATGCTATCCTACTTTTGTTAGATTGGAAACTGGTCAGAATTAAAAGGGTGAATGCGGATGAATTGACGAAAAATCTTTCGAAACAAGTTCTTGTTTTCGTCTAACATTTCTCTTGGCTCAAATAATGAATAGTCGCCATGGCTCATTACATTTAGAATTCTTTCGTAAAGCATTTTGTCTGGATCATCATCTTCCGGCCTGATACAATCTTTCCAACTATTCATACCGAAAAAGTTCGCAGTTTGTTCCATAACGCGTCGCAACATGTTGAAGTGATGGGTATACAGTTTACCTGATTGCTGCAGTTCGTTTAACTCGGTTAATGTCGACAGATGATGAAGAAATTCTCTCCCGTCTACATTATCGAGTATGTATTCTCTAGATGAACTACTAGTCTTTAGAAAGTACTTCTTCGTCTTTTTTCCAAACTCGTTACATAAGACATTAAAAAATAGCGGATGATGGGTAGAAATAACTGTTGGAATGTAACTATCTGATTTTATGAGCATTTGTGTCAAATTATTTGCTACGGCGATTGCATTATTTTCGTCTAATGAAGAAATAGGATCATCGATATAGATGTACTTGACCCACTTGTAGGCTTCTGCACCATCCATTGCAAGCTGGACAATGGCGAGGAAGAAACACCAGACGAAGATGTTCTCTTCTCCACGAGACACCTTGATATCGTCTACGGTAGTCATTTTTGTACCATTTGAGACTGTGCGAGAAAAGTTCACCTCCCACCTTGTTGTATCAATGACAAAGTCAAAATCGGCGAAGCGATTGAGGAAAGGGCGGATGCGATTATCCATCTCCATTTCCGCCAAACCAGCAAAGAATCTGGAAGTAGAGTTGATAATCAGCTTCCGCTCGTTGTCTTCTTCGAGATCGTTGTCCCATGAAAAGAGGTCTTCGGTAAAGGCATTGAAATACAGAGTGTCGCGTTCACCGTTTGATTTTCCAATATCTTTGAATGCTGTAGATAGGCGCGTCTTACCTGTGCCGTTATAGGCATAAAGCAGAATAAATTTCTTGTGCACAAGTTCACTGCGCAGGTGCGATGCCAAGGCATTCAAATCTGTGAAATGGGCTTCACTCATCATTCAACCTCTTCCATGGATGGGAACAGCTGTTGCATCAGGCCTTGCTTGTGGGTCTTGAGCGTTGCGAGCTTGTGCGTTTCGGTAGTGATAAGCGCGTCGAGGCTACTCAGACAGTCGGCGATGCGCTGTTGTTCGGCGAGGGAGGGGGGTGATTGAATTTGATAGCCCGTCAACATGGGAAGTCTGATGTAACTCATAGCACTAGTTTGAACCTGTGACAGCAAATCAGGTCGTAAATTGGCCCTCAGTATAGAGTAGAGGTATGAGACGTTAATGCCTGTAAAGTCTGTCAAAACATAGGTCCGTTGATAGGCTTCAAACTTGCCATGGTAATAGGTTGTCTGTCCTACATTTGCATTTCCTGCTATTAGGATTGCTTCTGTGTCAAATGAATAACTTAGGCTGAAAATGTGTTCTTCAGCACAAGTAAAGAATGGGTAAGCACCGTCATGTGAACCTTCATTTGCATCTTTCTTCCCAGTACGGATCCGGCACAAATCTCCCAATGTTTTCACCTCCCACTCCCCCGCATCCTGGAACTCGGGGAAGCGCAGGCGCGGTTGCGTCTCGCCGGCGCGCGGGAACAGCTGTTGCATCAGGCCTTTTTTGTGCGACTTGAGCGCATCCACTTTGCGCGCCTGCGCGGCCATCAGCGCGTCCAGTGAGCTCAGGCAATCGGCGATGCGTTGTTGTTCGGCGAGGGTG
>CAIOHY010000177.1 GCA_903858205.1 uncultured Cellvibrio sp. | reverse complement strand
TGTCCTCGGCGATGCCCGAGGTTTGGGGGCAGGAGATTATAAGCGCCTTGAACCCGTCGATAAGCGAATCTGCATTCCAAGTGTTTACCTGGAGGGAATCACCTTCCTCAATCAAGGAGAATTTATCAACGTTTGCCCTGGCAAATGCGATGAATGCCGCTTCATTAAAACGATAGGTTTTCGCAATTTGTTTTATGTTATGCCACATTTATAACCACCTAATCATGCAACGACCGGATTCCCAAAGTGCTCTCGGTACAATTCAATATTGTTAGATAGCATTGATTTAGCGTCGTCATTTCCGATGGGATGCACCTTTTTATAATTCACTTCTTGGTAGATAGGATTATCAGGCTCGATGTCCTTGATTCCGGGGGCATAATTAAACTCCAAAACAAACCAATTGCCGGAATTGGTTTTACATAATTGCAGGTACAGTGAATAGATTCATACCAATTTACTTAAATTTAATGGATCCGCTGCCCGACACGCGTTCGCTCTTTTTGGAAGGATTACCCATTACTTTGATATCGCCAGACCCCGAAACAACAGCATCCGCCTCAGTTGTCACGTTGGCCTTGATGGATCCTGATCCGCTGACCATCAGGCTTGCATGCTTCGCTACCAATTCCTTGGCTCTAACATCGCCAGAGCCACTCACACGAACATCCAATTTATCAACCGTACCGCTGAGAAAAGCATCGCCGCTGCCATTAATCGATAACGATAAATCCTTTTGCGAAAAGTCCTTGTAAGTGACGTCTGAAGAACCGCGCATCTCAATTGAAGCGATTTGGCGCACAGTGAGTTCAATGTATTCTGAATCAAGAACATTGGATCCATTAATGGCAATACCATCACCACGCATGTTGATATTCATCGTCCCTGAAAAGTTCGTGAAAACCCTTCCTACTCGACCATGGAAAACGGTCTTAGCAGATCCATCCTGGGATATAGTGACCGTGGGTTCCTGATCAATCACCAGTGTATCTCCGGATACTTTAGTGATCATCTTGGACGCATTGCGTTTACTGTTAGCAACCACCTTGATGGAAGTTTCATCGCCCTGGATGATGCGGACATTTACACTGGAGTTAACCCGAAGCTGGTTGACTGCCCTTGAGAGCTCTCTTGTTTCGCTATAGCCCTGGGTACTCGGCTCAATAATCGATAATGCGAGCTGAACCACTTCGATTAGATTGGTCGAAAAGGGTTTTTCATACTTGGCAAAGATTTGGCGAAGTGATGTCGAATCTAACTCCGAAGAATTGGCAGTACTCATTGAGTCAGCTATCACTTTAAGGTCAAGCGCTTCCTCACAGCCATTGCCGTAAGGGAATGTAGTGGCGATGAATGCAAGTAACTTGGAATATAGTTCGGAGTGTTGTGTTTCTACTGACATGACAAATTTTCCCAAGGTCGATTTTATTGATCGCCCATACCGCTGACGATATTTTCCCAGTTTTTCCCGAAGGTGCGTTCCGCTTCTTGCGCGAAACGCTTCTCCTGTTCTTGTTGTGCCCTTTTTTTATCGCGGTAGCTTTTGCACTCTCTGCAAGGGCAATCGAGAGTAAAAGGTTTGTGGTTAGGTTCAGCCATAGGATCACCCCGCGTGATCCTGTATTTTAACTTCTTCTGTAGCTTTTTTGGTTGGAATAAATCCAATTACACCCGAAGTTACCAGCAAAAAAGTCGATGCAACCATCATTGCTTTAAGTTCAAGATCTGAAAATTCAGATGGCCCGCACACTAAAGTTGTACTGATTGCATGAAGTAAATAAAGCCCAATTGAAGCTATAAATAAAAAAACTGAAAGTAATGTTTTCATTAAAATGTTCCTCACTTAAAAATAATATGATCAACTAACCAAGAAAATCTCGTTTCGCATTGGAATAAACCTATCGAAATCTGTTAGTAGAGCAAGTTTAAGAGAAACCGAAGTGGGAGCGAAAAAGAAATGTTATAAAGTGAATCCGCATAAAGGGACAGGATTGGATTCGTCTGTTAGCACCCAAAATGCGCATCCAACGATTCCAATCAAGAAAACAATAATTAAC
>CAIOHY010000176.1 GCA_903858205.1 uncultured Cellvibrio sp. | reverse complement strand
TCGCAACTGCACCGACAAATTGCCATCAGTAGCCGCCGTTTTGGCTTTCAGCTGCGCGAAATCGGTATCGCCCAAATTAAGCAAGTACGCCATAACACCGAGCCGCAAGCGGCCATGAATAACATCATCGACCGAATCCAGTGAAAAGAGATCGCTCATTGCGCTAGCTTCTCTTTTGCCATTAGCAGCCAGCCCGGTATCAAGGCCGAACAGATCAACGCCAGGGCATACACCAAAAACTGTTCAGGGCGCAGTGACATCCACGCAATCAGTGGTACAACAATAAAACAGCCAACGCCAACCAATGTCATCCAGCGCTGCGCGGAGACTTGAGCCGTGATAATCCAACCCAGCCCGTAAAGCACCAACACCATCGGCATCATAAACACTCCCAATTGGGAGTTTGGTAAACGGTAGCTAAGGATCGCCAAGGTCACACTGAAGAGAAAAATTGAAAAACCAATCCCTCCCCAAACCGTTCCCACAATACGATTTTTATTTCCTTGCACCTTTAATGCGGCACGGTTTTTTATGCCCCATCCCATTCCCCACAATGCGTACAGCAATAGTGCGCTACCCCAGATGGCAAATGACGATAGCCCAGCAAACGGCGCAATGGCGACAACAGCAGCGTAATGCAACAAGGCCGCCCCACCAAAAATCAATCCCGCTAAAAACAGCGGGAAGCCACCCGTTAACGGAACCTGACCACCCTCTACCGCTAGGGTTTTTACGAAATCAATATCTGCCTTTAATCGCAACAAATCCGACATAGCCTATTCTCCTCATGAATAACTCTTTGCCACCTCACACCCGACTCAACAAGCCGAATCCCCAATAAGTGGCAGTGGAATCACTCTATACCACTAACTTTATAAAATAAAGTGCTTTGTTTAAAAATAACTCCATGGCAAGGAATCCCGATAATCCACACGGATGCAATGTCAAATACCGCTAATAACCAACATCATCTATCAACAAGTGAGTTTCCAATTTCGTCGCAATTCTGGTCAGCAACTCAGTGTTGCTGGCCGCATCAAAACTGACATTGCGCACCTCCAAGCCCGTGCGCGCATCCACCAAACTTAACTCAATGCGATTAACACCATCCAAGTCACTTACACGGCTTTCAATTACCCACTTGGCGCCAAACTCACTGAAAAAATACGGAAAAGGGTTTTGTGGACGCGACGCTACGGCGGACTTGGACACGAGCTTTATGTGAGGATTATTCCGCAACACACGCAATAGATTCTCATCCACTACTTTTGCAACTGCATTAATCTGCGGGCGATCATAGGCTGTCGGCAACGCGGCGATAGCAATCTGTTTGGTCATCGACTGACCAATGAACGCCAGCATCGCACCAGCCAATAAGCAGGCCGCGATTATATAAATCAACGCAGCTGCAAATTGGCGCCTCATCCAGTTGGAAACCAGCGATGGCAACTCTGGTTTATGCCCTATCGACAATGTCGGCGGCGCCGATGGGAAGTCCAGCGGCTGTTCACTGATCGGATATCCCGCCACCATCCAGCGATACCCGCGCTTGGGAAGCGTTTCTATAAACTTCGTCGAGGCATCCAACTTGGTGAGTTGCGTGCGTACATCCGATACGGAACGGGTTAGCACATCGTCGCTCACAATCTGGTTAGGCCACACCGCATCAAATAACTCGGCGCGACTTACTACCTCACCGTGACGAACAACCAAATGCGTTAGCAGTTTTAAGTTGATCGGACTTAAGCGCTGGGTTTCACCGAGACCATTTTTCACTGTGCCCAACACCAGATCAAACTCAAGCGCCGCACAATTAAAAGAGGTGTGATTCATGGGATTATTGTTAGTCATGCCTGCAGTTTAGCAATTTAAGGATCGCCGCAATATGAGGATTGGGCGCGCCGGGGTTTTGCAGAGGTTTTCCTCAGATGCTTTCTTGCAGCCTATGCGAGAGTTACAGTGTAATTTATTGAGGAGAAGCCCATGAGTCACGCAAGATCAATGTTATTTAAAATATTCACTCGCATCACTGTCGTTATTGGATTAGCACTAGCGATTGTATTCATCCCCAACCTTTCGATTTTTGATGAAACATTGTTACCCGAAATTACGGAGCGTTTAGGTAATCCACCCAATCCCAATATAAACGGTAATGCCATCTACTCCCTCTACGGCATATCAGCCGCGACCGGGAAAGATCCCGATGCGGTAGGAAAATCTGTCATCCAAAGCCTTCAATCAAAGCATGCCAAGGGTGAATTCGCCAACCTGAACCGTGACGAAAGAACAGCTCTTTATAGCGGCGATGAAAAATGGGATGCAGAATGGCAAGCTGCTTATCCCGCAGCTGATTGCACTCCGCGCAAACAAACCAATTGTTTTAGCGAATTAACAGCCGATGTCAAACAAACCCCGCTCACCCACCCGCGCCTAATTGCTCAACTTGAGCGCTATCACAGGATTATTCAGCTTCCTCATTTAATTGAGGAAACTCGCCTGATGGATTACACCTCGCCCGTGCCAAATTATTCGCTGCTGATGCAGTTAGGTAAACTAAGCCAAGCCTATGCGTATCAAACACACGGACTCGACGGGCTACTTATCAATAGTGAGACAGACATGCGTTTTTGGCGAATGGCACTCGCCGATAGCCACACAACACTTGGGCGCATGGTAGCCATCGCGAGCTTGTACAGAAACTTAGCAGCGCTTTCTTATACGATAAAACAACAGAGCGAGCTTTCTAGCGCGCAATTACAACAGCTGCAAGCGTTACTAAAACCGCTAACTACCCAAGAAGTAAATTTGGAAAAAGTGCTGGTATCGGAACTCCGGTTTGGTGCAGAAAATTGGCAAACGGCACCCAAGGCTATCCCTGAAGGCGAATCCATTGTTTTATGGACACTAACACAGCCTGTTGCTGCGACTAACTGGTTCTATCGACAAACACTAAAACCGGCTTTCGCGCTGAACCAAATGTCGGCGATGAAGTTTTACGAACATGCACAAACGCCCACAACCGCACTCGCATTTTCACGCTTTAACCCCTACAACCTAGGAGGAAAAATTAATCTTGCGAAAAATTGGCAATATGCTCCCTACATCGGCCGCGCGCATGACTTAGCAGGAATCTACTCGTTAGTCGCCTTACAGTTAGAATTAAAAACGATTGCAAGGGAGAATTGGCCAGCGACAATTACATCATCACAGTACAAAAATCCTTATACCAAAAAACCTTTTGACTACAATGCCACTGCCAATTCACTAGGCTTCAGTTGCTTTTCTGCGGCGGACATTTGTGAAATTTCACTCTAAATGATAAACCGAGCGCCACAGATGCGCGGCGCTCTGTAACACTGAAAATCAAATTATTGCCTGCTGTTTTTTCAAATCCATCAACAACGCGTGCAACATTTCCGTTGATAAACCATGCAGCACCAAACGATAGCCCGCGCGCAAAGTGCTCATCGGCACTAATGGATGTTTGTTGTTGAGCAATACCAGGTGTTGCGGCGAATTTAAAATCGTCGCCACATACAGGGCTATAGTTTCATCCAGCTGCAAAGAATTGGATGCGCGCCAAAAATCATTGTCGGTTAAAAATAGTTGATAAGTAGGCGTGAACATTTCGATGGCGGTTTGCAGGTCGATTCCATTGAGTTTTCCGCGCGGCATGGATGCCAGCGTTATCTCGGGTTCCTTGATCATACTGAAATCGGGCTGCACGACGGGCACGAGTTTTTTATCGGCGTCACGTAGCGCTTTACTCAAACGAATCACGAAGTTAAACAAATTTAAATCGTGTTTTAAAAACAGTTCATCTTTTAAATCATCCAGATTCATCGGCTTCAGCGGTGAGGTTTCTATGGTTACCGGTGAATTAGCGGCGATGAACTCCAGAATCTGTGCACCCATATGAAAATGGCGTAACACTAACCAGTTAGCCTCAGGACGCACACAATATTTCAAACCGGTGGCGAGAATCCAATGCAGTAGTTTGGACGCCGCCCAATTGCGCGGCACCACCACTTTAACAATTTGAATTAATACAATCAGCGTGCGCGCAATGGGGCGCACAAAGGGCAACAGAAATTGACGCGATGGCGTTGCCGAATCAGCAAGCCACGCCTTTTTAACATGGTCCGGCAGCGGTGTACTTTGATCTAAATACAACGCAAGCCAGGGGCTAGGGTCACGCGGATCAAATTCGGTTTGCAAAAATGTTGGCAACTTTTCAGTTTTTTCTACATTATCCATTCGCTATGACTCCAGAATATGTTCGAACTGCATGAGATACAGTTGTGCCGTGCGTTTGGCCGTAGCGATAATCGTACGTGCGGCTTTAGGATCAATCGCCATCACCACTTCAACTGCCGCCAACCAACGCGCGAGATGATGTTCATCATTCGCACCGTGGTATTCCAAAAAGCGAAAGGCGCTTGCGGGCAAATCCACTTGTTTGCGCAGCAAGGGCAAAAGCGCGGGCACGATACGCTGGCCAGTGCCTTCAATAATATAAATTGCGCCTAATAAGCCGATGGGATTTTTCGTCGCTGCCAGCGAATGTAAATAACTATTCAAGGCTTCGCCACCGGGATTGCGGCGTAAATTATCCAGCGGTTCCGTTCCGCCTGCCGCGCAATAATCGTCATACAAAATTTTAAAATCGTTTTGCTCTTCACCGGCGTGAGTTTCAATTAACGCGGCCAGATCAGCATAACTTCCTGTGAGCGATGTAACTGCTTCGCGCATCCACTTACTGCCCTCACGCACTTGTGGCACCCATTGCGCAGTCCAATGGCGATAATCTTCCAACGCAAATTGCTGGCTCACCAATTTGTGGATAACCGGACTGCGCCATACTTGCGAACGATAGTCGTGCCAGATTCCTGCGAGCGTCGTTAACAGGCTTTGCAAATGTTGCGGAGCAGATTGGGGGTTATGAGGTGCCGCAATATCTGGCAGCGCGTTTTTTTCTGATGCTGTCGATCTAATTACCGGAGTAAGATTGGTAACCAAAGGCGCATCAGCCGCTTCCACTTCAATCAACATATAGGCCGCCGTCATACGACCTGATTCAGGAATAAAACACAATATTTTCTGGCCCGGTTTAACCTGATGCGTATCGAGAAATTCAGCGAGCATAATAAAAATCGACGCTGACCCCGTATTGCCACGAGTAGTTAAATTGCTGTACCAGCGCTCTCGCGGAATCGTTAAACCCGCTTTATCCAAAAGCTCTTCCACCACCGGAATAAAACGTGCAGATGAGTAATGGCAAAGAAAATGATCAATCTCGTCTGACGTCACCCAACCATCGCGCACCAGTTTTACGTATTCATGGATACTCACATCAAACAAATGCGGCAGC
>CAIOHY010000175.1 GCA_903858205.1 uncultured Cellvibrio sp. | reverse complement strand
CTAATATCGTCGCTGCCAGATGCGCTAATAGTCGTGCTGGCAACAGGAGTTGGCGCTGGCTGTTCGGTAATAGCATCGAGAAGCTGTTCAAATTCGGCATCGGTGATATCGCCGCTTGGCGCTGCTGCCGCTGGTTCGGGAGATGAACTTTCAGTAGCAGGTTCTTCAGCGGCCGCTTCAGCCGCTTCGTTTAAGTCGGCACAGGAAACCAAACGTTCCAATGCGGCGATGAGAGAGTGATCTACAGGTGGCAATTCTACGCGCTGGGAAACCATTTCAAACTGTTGGTTCACCATGTCGAGTGCTTGTAGCACCACGTCCATTAATTCAGAGGTAACCGTGCGTTTTCCATTGCGCAAAATATCGAATAAGTTTTCCGTCAAATGACAGCATTCAACCATCGGAGTCAACGCCAAAAAGCCTGCGCCGCCTTTTACAGTATGAAAGCCACGGAAGATTGCGTTGAGCAAATCTTTATCTTCAGGGCGCTGCTCCAAATCGACCAATTGCTGGCTGAGGCGTTCCAGGATTTCTCCCGCCTCTACCAGAAAATCCTGGAGAATATCCTCGTCATCACCAAAACTCATTCAACGTTCCTCGCGTGATCCGCAGATCTAAAAACCAAGACTCGACAATAAATCATCGACATCGTCTTGCCCGGAAACTACATCTGCACGCTCTTTATTAATTTGTGGACCTTCGGCTTCGACCTTGCGTTTATGCATTATTTCTTTATCGTGCTCGATTGTTTCAGTGTCATTCGAAAGACCAGCTATTTCCTCTACTTGTCCAGCAATACGAACCAAACTAACCAAATCTTTTTCAACATCATTAATTAAACCAATCACGCGCTTCAGCACTTGTCCGGTTAAATCCTGAAAGCCTTGCTCTAAAACAATGTCTTGCAAATTTTTATTGAGCTGTTCAGTTCCTGTAACCATTTGCCCTAAGAAACCATCCATACGATCATAGAGCTGGCGAAATTCTTCTGGCCCCATTTCGCGGCGTTTTAGGCGCGCCCACTCTGCGCGAAGACTATTTGCCTCTTGCCCTAAATTCATGGCGATGGGTGCAGCTTCGTCCACCACATCCATGGTTTTTTCAGCGGCCTTTTGCGTGAGTTCGATAACATAATTCAACCGATTGGAAGCATCATGAATATCGGAATTCTGAATGTTTGGCGGCTCTTTTGATAAATCCGCATCCACATTGAAATTGACGATCGCGTTGTGCAGGCCTCGCGTTAAACGCCCCACCGATTGAAAGATGTGACGGTCACGCGCTTGCGTAATTGTGTGGATCAACATCGATGCTTCTTCGAATTGATCACATTGCAATTTTTCCGCAAGCAACTTCGCGCAGTCTTTCAATTCGAGAACAAATTCGGTATTGAATGATGTTTGGGGTTCAGAAGCCATGGCAACGCCTTATTTATTATTTGATCGAGCCTGCATTAACCAACGCGATCAAAAATTTTCTCAATTTTTTCCTTGAGCGCCTGTGCAGTAAACGGTTTTACAACATAACCGTTTACCCCCGCTTGCGCCGCTTCGATAATCTGATCGCGCTTTGCCTCTGCGGTTACCATCAACACAGGTAAAGTGCGTAACTTCTCATCGGCGCGAACGGCTTTGAGCAAATCAATTCCAGTCATGCCTGGCATATTCCAATCAGTGACCAAAAATTGAAAATCACCATTTTTCAACATGGGCAGCGCCGTCATACCATCATCCGCTTCATGGGTATTGGAAAACCCCAAGTCCCGCAGCAGGTTCTTAATAATCCGTCGCATTGTTGAAAAGTCGTCAACAATTAAGATTTTCATATTCTTATCCAACGCAACCTCCACTCACCCTGACGGGATTTTCATTTAATCATAGTCTAGTAGGAGTTGAAGCTTCAGCCAGTTCCTGCGTAGAAATCTTCAACTTTTAATTCGAATCATAGCCCAAATCGCTGAAAACACAGAGTTTTCGACCGCAACGCCGCCGCTTGCGCGACACGCCCGGCTCGATTCGTTTGTAATTTAAACAATCATGAGCCCGGTTGCCAATCGGCTAACTTATGACGCAAGCGCGCCGCCGCTTGACTGTGAATCTGGCTTACACGGGACTCGCTTACGCCGAGCACCATACCAATTTCTTTTAGGTTTAGTTCTTGATCGTAGTAAAGCGCCAACACCATACGTTCGCGATCAGGCAGAAGTGTTATCGCTCGCATTAAGGCTTGCTTTAAGCCGTCGCGCTGAATTCCATCAAGCGGGCTTACAAACGCACTGCTGTGCTCCGATGCATCAATATTGCTGTCTTCATCACCAAAGGTTTCTTCGTAGCTGAATAGCCGGCTACCGTTTGAATCCTGGAGCATTTCAAAATATTCGTTCAGCTCGACACCTAATTCCGCAGCGACTTCAGCGTCACTCGCATCGCGCCCGGTACGTGCTTCTACTGCGGCCACGGCTTGCGAAACCCGGCGCGCATTGCGATGCACTGAACGCGGAACCCAATCGCCCCGGCGCATTTCATCAACGATCGCGCCGCGAATACGAATACCCGCATAGGTTTCAAAACTGGCACCGCGCGAGGCATCGTATTTTTGGGAGGCTTCGATGAGGCCTATCATGCCTGCTTGAATAAGGTCTTCTACTTGAACACTGGCGGGCATACGCATCATCATGTGATACGCGATACGCTTTACCAAAGGCGCATAGTCTTCAATGTTGATCTGAACATCATGTAAGGTTTTTTTATCGTACATGGCTAAACCATTGACTACGGCCATTGAACACCTTCTTATCAGCAACAGCGCGACCTGTAAGCAACAGCCTTAGGGCACAGCGTTTTACATCGATACTTCTTTTTCTATCTCGCAACAGACTAATGCGCATTAGCAGCCTGCAATAAACGTTCAACAAAAAATTCAAGACGACCTGTGGGCGAGTTGGGCAGTGGCCACTTGTCGACGGCTTGAGCAAGCGCCCGAATCGCCACTGATGCTTTGGATGTGGGTGCAAACTCCAATAAGGATTTTTGTTTTTGCACGGCTTTTCGCACGTTTTCGTCAAAGGGAACCTGACCGACAAATTGCAGAGTGACATCCAGAAAGCGATCACATACGGTATTGAGTTTGTTGAACATGTTGATGCCTTCCTGCGGTAAGCGCGTCATGTTAGCGACCACACGAAAACGTTGCATGCCGTACTCTTTGTTGAGCAATTTAATCAATGCATAAGAGTCGGTTATTGATGACGGCTCATCACACACGACGACAATAACTTCATTCGCCGCGCGTACAAAACTGACTACGGTGTCGGATATTCCGGCCGCAGTATCAATAACAAGAATATCGACCTGATCAGATAGCTCGTTAAACGCATTAATTAAACCGGCGTGTTCAGCAGTGCTTAACTCTGCCATACGCTGAACACCGGAAGAGGCAGGGACAATCTTCAATCCGGCAGGCCCGGTGACCAACACATCGGCCAAACTGTGAGTGCCGGCAAGTACATCAGCCAAAGTGTGTGTAGCTCTGATTCCCAACAAAACATCGACGTTGGCCAAACCCAGGTCGGCATCTAACAGAACCACCCGACGGCGCAACTCGGCGAGCGCGATACTCAGGTTAACGGAGATATTACTCTTACCGACTCCGCCCTTGCCGCCGGACACAGCGATCACTTGTACTGGTCGCATTTGGCTCATCTACACATAACTCCAAACCTATTTTTTTGCGTTGTACGCCGGATTGCCGCTGGGGCTTTGGGGTACACCAATGGGTGATCTGAGTATAGATAGGGATTGGAATTTCATCCGACTAATTTCAGTTTCACCGACAAATTCCCGTGGTTATAACTGTTACTGCCTAATCTTCACTGATCAGGACACTGCCGTTGTTGGATTGGATTTAAGCAAAGCGACCGCTTTTGATACCAATTGATGGGCACGGGCCACTTCCAAATTTTTGGGAATGTCCTGTCCGTCCGTGGTGTAAGCGATCGACAAACGATTCTGTATGGCGACGCCCAAGGCCTCACCGATACTGGCGGTTTCATCTAACTTGGTGAGAACGCAGCCTTGCAGACGTGCTTCGCCGTAGGTATGGACGGATGCTTTCAGCATCTGCTGTTGGCTGTTGCACGACATTACCAGATAGGTTTTTACCAGCTGTTGATCGGCGAGTGCTTTCAGCTGTGCTTTCAAGTGCGGGTCGCCGTGGCGGAAGCCTGCAGTATCAATCAATACCAGCGAACAATGGCGCAGGCTACGCAAAACGGCGTCGAGCGGATTGGCTTCATCCACAACGCGCACCGGCACACGCAAAATTCGAGCAAGTGACCGCAAT
This sequence comes from uncultured Cellvibrio sp., assembly GCA_903858205.1. Lineage (GTDB taxonomy): Bacteria > Pseudomonadota > Gammaproteobacteria > Pseudomonadales > Cellvibrionaceae > Cellvibrio. Next base: position 2,667 of record CAIOHY010000175.1, on the reverse strand, counting down.
TGGTCGTGCGCGGCAATACGGTAAGTATCGGTAGTAATGAGCGCGACTTTATCGGCGCCGTGCTGCAGCACGTAACGCGCAGCCAACTTTCCGATAGTGGTGGTTTTTCCTACGCCGGTGGGGCCAACAAAAGCAAACACACCGCCCTGCTCGATCAGATCGCGGCTATTGATGGGCAACTGATGGGCGAGATTCGCCAGTGCGTCGGGCCAGGCGTCGCTCAGGGTTTTGGTTTTCGTGCACGCACCAATGACCTTGGCAATGACGTCTTTTGGTAGATTCAAGCGTTCAAGCCGACGCGCAACACTCGCCAGCACGGGCGAGTCAGTGGGTATGGATTGCTGCCCCGTGAGGCGATCCAACTGCTGCTCCAGCAAAAAACGCATATCGGCGATTTCTGCTTGAAGATCGGTGAGCTGGGCAGATTGGTCGGAGCTGTCGTTAGTGGCATCGCCCTTAATTGACTCTTGTAAACGCCCTTCTTTAAGCAGTGTTTCGCGAAATGAGATCGCCTCTTTGCTCAGTGCTGGTGTGGAATGTGAGGGTTGCGCCGGAGGGGATGCAGGCGCGGCAACGGGTGCCGCGTCAACTAATGGATATTTTTCGGCGGCACTCATGCCAACCATCGGTTTTGGTGAGGGCGCGGGCGTATTGCGTGGAATACCGGCATTGACGACGGTACTTTTCCCCACTAAAAATTCTTTCGCAGACGCCTCCGCTTTGCGCGCGGCGATCATGCGCAAACGCGCCTTTTCGATATCGTCGGCTAGCTGCGCACCGCTTTTACCGGCATTAGGGTGTTCAGCAGCCTGGCTTATCACCGGCACGGCGCGGCGTGGTTGCGGGTTGGCGAGTGCGCGGGGCGATATGTCCCCATCGCTTAATAGTGGTTCGCTGGGTGCAAATGTGGATTCCGCAAAAGGACGGTTTTGCAATTGTTTGAGTTCGTAGTCCGAACCCATGGTAGTGAGCAATTCCACGCCTTCCGCAATGCGATTACTGGAGAGAATAATGGCATCCGGCCCCAGCTCCTGACGAACCAGTTCCAACGCACGACGCATATCAGCCGCTACGAAACGTTTGACTTGCATATTCAGCTCCTACCCGGTTGGGCTACTTTTTATCGGCACCGACACTCGCATCGATACTGATTTGTTTGTTATCAGGTACTTCGGTGTACGCCAGAACTCGCATATCAGGAACACTGTGACGCACAAAGCGGGCTAACATCGGCCGCAACGGCGCCGCGACCAGTAGCACCAGTGGCTTACCTGCCAGCTCTTGTTTCTGAGCGGCGTTGACCAGCGATTGCTGCAAGCGATCTGCCAAGCCAGGCTCAATAAAGGCGCTGTCATCCGCGCCAGATTTTTGTGCCTGTTGAACGGTATTTAGCAACAACTGTTCCAATGTCGGCTCCAGTGTGATTACAGGCAGGTTTCGCTCGTTTCCGATGATGCCTTGGACGATTTGCCTCGCTAACGCCACTCTTGCCAAGGCAGTGAGCGCGGCGGGATCTTGACTCTTCATACTCGTGCCCGCCAAAGCTTCGGCAATGGAACGTATATCGCGGATGGGCACCCGTTCACGCAGCAAGTTTTGCAAAACCTTGAGCAAAACGTTAATTCCCATAGTATTGGGCACCAACTCTTCCACCAACTTGGGGGAGGACTTGGCCAGCATGTCCAGCAATTTCTGGACATCTTCATGACCGAGCAGCTCAAACGTATGTTGCTGCAGAATCTGGTTGAGGTGCGTTGCCACCACAGTGCTGGGATCGACTACGGTGTAACCCAGTGTTTGGGCTTGCTCACGCTGACTCGGGCTGATCCAGATGGCATCCAATCCAAACGCCGGATCTTTGGTTTTGATTCCTTCGAGACTACCGAACACCTGGCCGGGATTTATCGCCAATTCGCGGTCGGGAAAAACATCTGCCTCGGCCATGGAGACGCCCATCAAACTGAGCCGGTAGCCAGTGGGGTTTAAATCAAGATTGTCGCGAATGTGAACGGATGGAATTAAAAAACCCATCTCTTGCGAGAGCTTTTTGCGCACGCCTTTGATGCGCCCGAGCAGCTCGCCCCCTTGTGTTCTATCAACCATAGGAATGAGTCGATACCCCACTTCCAAGCCGATCACATCGACCGGTTGAACATCGTCCCACCCCAGTTCAGGCGACTCAGGGGCTCCGGGTGGCAAGGCGGGCGCGGAACGCTGCGGCGCAATGCTGGCGCTACCGGGAACTGAAGGCTCGGCAGCTTGCCGCGTACCGGCGGGAATATAGGAGTTGTCTTCTATTACGGCTGGCTGCTGTTTACGCCAGTGAATGTAATACGCCAAACCGGCGCACAAGATGCCCAGCCCAAGGAATGCAACATGAGGCATACCCGGAACAGAACCCATAACAATCAACATGATAGCGGCAACTGCTAAGGCTTTAGGTGACGTAAACATCTGGCTCATGACCATTTTGCCCATGTCTTCGGAACTGTTAACACGGGTCACCAAAATGGCGGAAGCGACTGAAAGCAATAGGCCCGGTATTTGCGCGACGAGGCCATCGCCAATGGTGAGGATGGTGTACTTTTCAAATGCGTCGCCAAACTCAAGATTATGCTGAATCATACCGACGGCGAGGCCGCCAAAAATATTGATGAAGATAATCAT
>CAIOHY010000174.1 GCA_903858205.1 uncultured Cellvibrio sp. | reverse complement strand
CTACCATGTTTGCGCTTATTTCACCGCCGCCTTGCAAATAAGCGAAGCAAGGCCCGGAGTTTGCCAAACGTCTCTCACTTGTGCATTTCTTAGTGGGGGCGACGCGGTAGATCTACCGCCGGTTATTCACGCAACCACACACAATTGTCGCCGCTACTTTTGGCAATTACCGCCAATTTTTGATTGTGTAGCACCAGCTCCTCTTCCGTAGCCAATATCACTGGCAAGGGTTTTCGGCCGGGAGCAAGACGACGCAGCTCGTTTTGATCTTCACCGCCGTCGCTTTTCGATTGATTACCGCCGAGCGACAAAGCTGTCTGTCCGCCGGTCATCAATAAATAAACATCAGCCAGGATTTCGGCATCGAGCAAAGCGCCATGGAGTTCGCGCTGGGAGTTATCCACACCGTAGCGTTTGCACAATGCATCGAGGTTGTTTTTCTGGCCTGGATGCTTGGCGCGCGCCATCAATAGGGTGTCGATAACGTGACAGCGATGAGTAAGGCTGCCAAAACCGGGGCGCAGCATATTCAGTTCATAATCGAGAAAGCCGATATCAAACGCGGCGTTATGGATAATCAACTCAGCATCCCCGACGAATTGCAAAAACTCATCGGCAACACGCGCAAATACCGGCTTGTTTTCCAGCATGGCGTTACTGATACCGTGCACGGCTTGGGCGCCAGCATCTATCTCGCGTTCGGGTTTTATATATTGATGGTAGTGGCGGCCGGTGAGCCGGCGATTGAACAATTCCACGCAACCAATTTCGATGATCCGGTGCCCTTGGGAGGTTTCAAGACCGGTTGTTTCGGTATCCAATACGATTTGACGCATGCTCGTAAACCTAGCTCAAGTTTTCAAGTAACCCGGTGGGCGGGCGTATTCAACAAGGGCGATAGCAGCTGAGAATGCGAGCGCAAACCAGTAGCTGGCCCAAGAATTCGTGTCACCGCCAATCCGCGTAGGGGGCGATATTGTTGCCATGCCGGCTTGATGGGGATCAGCGGTATATGATCCTTGCGCGCCACCACCATATAAAATCCACCCCAAGGCAAGCGCAGCCTTTTACCCCAGCGCTCTAGCCAATGCAAATGTTTAATCGCCTTTTCCTGCGGCAAGGGTGGGCGGAAAAAACCCTTATAGACAGCAATCGGTTCCATATCCAACAGTTTTAACCAGTCCATCAAACGGCCCAAACGCAAATATTGGAAGCGCCAGCGTGGGCGGGATTTCACCACGCGCGCAAGACTTGCGCACAAACCCCAGAGGCTCCATGGATTAAACCCAACGACGATGATATGCCCTCGCGGGATAATAATGCGCGTTGCTTCACGCAGGAGATGGTGAGGGCTTTGGCTGAAATCGAGACTATGGTGCAGCAACACGGCATCAATAGATTCCGCCGCGAGCGGCAGATGATTAAAATCCACTAATGCACTCAGGTGCTGATTATCCTTGTGTAACTCATCTTCAAGCTGAGGATGCAACAAGAATCGATGGGAGATGCGACTCTCGCTAGTCAAATCCAAGCGGCCGCTGACGCCGAGCTGTAACAGGTGATAGCCAAACATACACTGTAACCCGTCGGAAATAGCCTCTTGTTCCTCTTCAAGTAAGGCAAGCCCCAAGGGCGACTCAAACCAATCGGTCAGATCAGCAATCGACTCCCGCATCGGCAAGACACCAAAACGCTTTTTCCAGATAGCAGAAAAACGAATGAGTAATCGATGCGGTGCTTTTATCAACTTGCGGTGCATTTTTTGCCCTCATCACCCAATGTCAGTGAGCCTATAAATGAATCGCCACAATCTAGCACAAGAGCGAGCACCAAATAGCGTTAAAACATCCAGTGGGACTAACGTAGAATGGCCATCAGATTTTCATGAGGCGTCGCCGTGTTAACCATTACCCCAATTCCAGCCCTGGACAGCAATTATTTCTGGGTAATTCGCCCTACCCCTAACAGCAAAATGGTCTACGTGGTTGACCCGGGTGATGCGACTCCGATAATCGATTACCTGGATAGCCAGGAATTGACGCTCGGCGCGATCCTTATTACCCATCGTCACCGTGATCACATCCAGGGAATAACGGGTTTGCTGGAGCGCTGGCCGGTGCCCGTGTACGGCCCTGACTCAGACTCGATTCCTCAAATTACCCATAAGCTTGGTGATGGCGATCTGCTGCGTTTGGATGGCATTTCCTTCGAGATCATTGGAGTGCCAGGCCATACCTGGGAACATATTGCCTATTTCAGCCCGTCATCCGCCACATCACCACCATTGTTATTTTGCGGTGATGCGCTTTTTGCAGGTGGCTGCGGGAGGCGCTTTGACGGCACTGCAGAAGTGATGTGGGATTCGCTGCAAAAACTTGGAGCACTACCGGAAGATACCCGAATCTATTGTGCTCATGAGTACACCCAAGCCAACTTGGCGTTTGCCGTTGAGGTAGAACCCGACAATCAGGAACTTGGCGCTCGCTTTGAACAGGTAAAACGTGCGCGTGCTCAAGGCAATATCACCCTTCCTTCAACTATTTTGTTGGAGAAACGAACAAATCCCTTTTTGCGCTGTCAACAACCAAGCATCAAAATTTTCGTTGAAAACAAGTCAGCGCGAACACTAGCGACGCATGCTGAGGTATTTGGTGCCCTACGTTTGATCAAGGATAACTGGCCAAACTAACTAAGACAGGCACCGGACACAACGCCAAAATCAGCACTGAAGCAGAGTGTGACCGGCTGCCCTAATTACGAATTAGGCGTTGACCCATGCGACGCCTGCACCTAGAATCCGAAACAGGCAGCCCCAACGAGGGCGAAGGCAATCACTAAATAGCCACCATTTGGCGAATTAATAGGATAAAAATCCTAAAGCGTAAGAATAAAGAAGGCCAACATCAACCGGATTTTCCAAGCCTTTGAGGTTGGAAAAGTAACCCTGACAGTGACCCTAT
>CAIOHY010000173.1 GCA_903858205.1 uncultured Cellvibrio sp. | reverse complement strand
CAAAAGTAGTGAGCCAGAACCACAAGCTGGGTCGTAAATTTTATTAACGATGGTTTGGCCATGCATAGCGAGCTGCGCGATCAGCTTGGAAACATGCTGCGGAGTAAAAAATTCACCGCCGGATTTGCCTGCGTTAGCGGCGTAGTTGGAAATTAGAAATTCGTAGGCATCGCCAAACAGGTCAATATGGGACGCATCAGCCTTTTCATAAAAATTATGGCCAAAATCCAAACCTGCTACGCCTTTAAGCACCGCCGCTAGGCGCAGATTTTTATCTTTTACGGTATTGCCCAGGCGGTTACTGGTGGTATCAAAATCGGCAAACAACCCTTTGATATCTTGCTCAGAAGGATAACCGTTAGCAGAGGATTCAATTGACGAAAAAATTGCAGCCAGATCGGTATTCAGGCTTTCATTGGTGTTGGCAGTTTTGACCACATTGGCAAACAATTGGCTGGGGTAAATGAAGTAGCCCTTGGTTTTAATGGCATCGTCTTTAATGTCTGGCGTGATCACGCTGTCGGGCAGTTCTGCGTAAGTGATGCTGTCATCACCCGCTTCAATGTAGATAGCAAAGTTTTCGCTGATAAAACGGTAAAACAATGTGCCGAGTACGTATTGCTTAAAATCCCAGCCATCGACTGCGCCGCGTACATCGTTGGCAATCGCCCATATTTGGCGTTGTAGGGCGGCGCGTTGTTGTGAGCTTGTCATTGTGGTTTTCTACCTTGTTTTTTTAAATATTACGCATGAGTAACTGCTGGCGGTTTGATAAGCGATTCAGCAGGAATACCTAATTCTCTATTCAGCTTCCAAATCATTTTCAGTGTTAATGAGCGCTTGTGATTAAGCACTTCATAAACCCGATTGCTCTTGCCAATCATGGGCTCAAGGTCTTTAACGGTTAAGCCTTTGCGTTCCATTTCAAATTTAATCGCCGCAACAGGATCAGGTAAATCCATTGGAAAATGTTTTGCTTCGTAGGCTTCTATCAGGGTCACCAGCACGTCCAGCTTTTCGCCTTCCGGCGAATCTGCTTCGGCCATCATCAGGCTTTCTATTTCTGCTAATGCCGCTTGGTAATCGGCATCAGTTTTGATTGGTTTGATGTCCATCGTTATTACCTTTTAAGGTTAATCGGGCGGCGTAAATGTTTTGCACATCAATCTGATCATACTGTGCATGGGTGCCAATAAAGCGGATATAAACAACACTGAATGCGTAATTGATCCACACCACTAAGCGGTATTTGTTTCCGGCAATATTAAAGACAACCCGGCCATCTTTAAGAATGCTGGCGTTTCTGAAGTCCTGTTTTATATCAGCGGGCGATTTCCATTCGGCATGCAATGCGTGGCGATACCAGGCCAGCGTTGGTTCCTTGGCATCTAGATATTCCGGGTGTTCATCCCAAAACGTTTTTAATGTGGATAGGGCTATTATTCGCATGGCTGAATAATAGTCCCATTTTGGGACTGTCTCAAGTTTTAATTTTTATGCATCGTCCAAATGAAAGTATTTGTTCGGCTATGTGAAAGTGAACTGCATTAAAACAAAAAACCCGACCATTTCTGATCGGGTTTTTTTGTTGGAATTTGGTGGAGCCGGGGGGATTTGAACCCCCGTCCGCCAGCACTCCATCCGCGGCT
>CAIOHY010000172.1 GCA_903858205.1 uncultured Cellvibrio sp. | reverse complement strand
TCCAAAAACTCAATGGCCATATTTTCGGGAATGGTCACCCCGGCATCATTCGCCAGCGCACCAATCGCCTCCAATAAAACATCCTTGTCTTTTGCTGAGGCGCTGCCGGGGTATTTACCTACCGCAGTGGGTGAGCCGAACTTATCCGCAAAGGTCAGCCAGAATTGAATACCTTGGCGTTTGAAAAACACCGGCCAAAATAAACGGGTACCCAAACCCAAACCGTAAGGGTTGCCGTCTTTGGCGCCGTACCTGTGCACAATAAACTTGCGCTCAGGCACCGCATCGCCTTTTGCTAAATTTCCCCGCGTAATTAACCGCAGGTTTTCGTCTGTATCAAATTTAAAACGGCGTTGATCTTTGGGTTTGATTTTGGCGGGGGCGATACTGCTATTCGCAATTTCCCAAATAATCTCTGCGACAGAGAACCCCTTAAGGGTTGCGTCCAACAAATCCAGGCATACCTGATCAAAGTTAATCGACTTGAGCATCGCCTCTACGCCATCACGCGCTTTGCGATCACGCAATGACTCACTGCCGGCATCCACAATTACATTACGTGCGATTAACGCGAGCTTACGTTTTTGCAAAACACTAAACGCATGGCAGTCCCGCTCGATCTCATCGTAAATGCGCAACCCTTTAGCGCCACCCCGTGTTGCCAGAGTCGCATCATTTGGGGTCATCAGCCCATCAAACAATTGGCAGTAAGGATCTTTTTGCGCGGTGGCGATTTCGATTTTCTGCTCAGCAGCTAATGCGTCACTCATGGTCTTTACTCTGGTATTGGTTCGTGTTTTTGGGATGGCGCTTGTGCGGGCGCTGAAGGCGGTGGATTTTTAACTGGCCTCATTGGTCGCACAGGAATCGCAGCCCCTTAAAAATCGTTTTATAAAACGTTTACAGGGGATCTTTAGTAGTCGTTGAGCGTGCGCGATACACGTTGCACACCCAAGGCTTCAAATTCGATAACAGAAACCTCCATCCAGCTCGCTCGCACCGCCATAGCAAGTGCAACTGCAAAGTCACCATGGCGTTTTGCTTTGGCAGATTCAGAATCTTTCTGGCGGCCTTTATCGATCAATGGAATACCCGCAGTCACTTTGATGTGCAGCAAGTCATCGAGTATGTGTTGGTGGCGCGGCAACTCCAGATTAAAACTTTCAAATTCACCTTTGAGTTTGGGCATCCATGTTGCGTACCACGCTTGATTCAGTTGCACCTGGTCCACAGCACCCAATCCGTATTGCAGCGCCGCTTGTTCAGCGAGGTAACCACCATTACCGGTTGCATCAAATGCGGCGCCAGAGAAGCGTGGCAAACGATCAATGATAAAAACCATTACTTGGCGTTGTTGCTCATACGTCAGGTTGTGCAACTCAACAACAAACGGCACACGCTTACGCAAGTTCGCTTGAATCTGAAGTGGACAAAACACAGTGAAGTCACCTTTGCGTGCAAAGTCTTCACCAAAGGTATGGCGGCAGCTCTGATCCAGTTTTTCTAATTCGGGCAGCAGGTTTTGCAAACACCAATACTGCAGCTCATCTTCACGCTGGCGGGTGCTCCAGCTTTCAAAACCTTCTGGTGCTTCATAACGGAAAATGGGAATGGAGTGGTCAGCCACCATGGCCTGCTCAATCAACACACGGCTTAAATAATTACCGCCGGATTTTTTGGGCACGCAACCGTACTCTTCATCGGCACTTTCAATATTGGGCGCATTTTTGTATAGCTTGTCTCGCCATTGCTTTTCTGCTTCCGGCGACCATTGTTGGTTGGTGACAAAACAAATGCGTTTATACAAACCTTCGGCAATAGCGTCATCAAGCGTAATACGATGCACGCTGTAATCCTTACGGCCTTCACGTGCATCTTGAATGTAGGTGTTGAATGCGTTGTCCACGCCGTTGTGCGTGCTAATTAAACGAACCTTATTCCCCCACATGGTCAATGCGAGC
>CAIOHY010000171.1 GCA_903858205.1 uncultured Cellvibrio sp. | reverse complement strand
GTAAATCTAGGTGCTGTTCCAACAGGCTGGAACGGAACCGGAGCTCGTGTACCTTCCGACACCAATACGGGCGCACGCAGTGGAACTAAATCACTGAAAGTGTCTGCATTTGATTTTGGTCAGTCAGGTTTCATTCAACGCGGCACTATTCCTGCGGCTCACTACGGCCGTATCTTTTATCGTTTTGATCGTTTGACTGGTGCTGATTATCTGCATATCCCAATGGTAACTCTCCATAGTGCCACTGACGGCCGTGAGGTTCGTATTGTGGATGTCAACAGCCCACAAACAAGTGGTGCTTCTCTTGGCAGCATGAAGTATTTGGTTAACTTCCCTAATGATCAGAATGGTGCCGGCAGCGATACGTTTACCAGCTTCACTGCTGCGCAACAAAGTTGGCAATGTGTTGAGTGGCGCTCTGATCCTGCGACGCAAACTTACACCGTCTGGGTGAATGGTACACAACGTATTTCGTACAACACGGGCGGCTTAATTCCAAGTGGAACCTACAGCAAAATTAATGTTGGCATGATTACGTTCAGAGGGTCGGAAGAGTCAGCGTGGATCGATGATATCGCTGTAGCGCCTAGCCGTATCGGCTGCAACTAAATCTAATCACGACAACATAAGAGAATCTATCATGAAAAAAATACTGATTAATTCAATGCTGTCGCTGGGAGTTTTGCTGTCCAGTTCCAGCTTTGCTCTTAATGCTTCAGAGTCCGTTACTATTCAAGCAGAGAGCTACACCCGCGCAGCAAATGGCGTACAAAAAGAAAATACCAGCGATCTTGGCGGCGGCCAAAATGTCGGATATTTGGATGCCGGAAGATGGCTCACCTACGACACAACGGCCGCGCTCAGCTTACCGTGCGATGGTTCTTACAAAATTGAATATCGCGTTGCCTCACCTAATAACAGCGGCAAAATAAATTTTGTAAAAGATGGCGGAACACCTGTCTTTGGGTCAATAAACATCCCCAATACGGGTGGCTATCAAACCTGGCAAACAATTTCGCACAACGTTGACTTGCCCAAAGGCACCTTGCCCTACAGTCTTGTTTCTGTAGTGGGTGGTTGGAATATCAATTGGTTCAGAATAACTGCTCCAAGTTGCGTCAATCCCAATGTGGCGCGCTGGCTTATCGACACGAGTAAATCAAGCTTTGATTTTGTCTCAGTTAAAAAGTCGGCAACTGGGACTGAAGCAGGCGAAAGTTTTACATTTAAAAATGACGCTGGTTTGCTGACAATCGCAGGTTCAATCTCACATGACGGTAAAGCTGAGCTGACCATTCCTCTGAATGATATCTTTACTGGCGTTGGCATACGTAATGATCGGATGAAGGCGCTATTGTTTGAAACTGTTTATTTACCCAAAGCACATTTTCAAACGCAACTTGATCTAAATGCAATTGAAAGTATGGCCGTAGGTGAAATCAAAACGCTAGCAGTAAACGGTAGCTTAACGCTGCACGGTATTGTGAAATCTTTGGTGTTTGATCTCACCGTCGTTAAACATTCAAACAGCGCAATCAGTTTGTCACCACGCAAACCGATTTTAATTAACGCTGCAGACTTTGAACTGAATTACGGCATACAGGTACTTAAAGGGCTCGCCAATCTCGCCAGTATTGGGCAAGCATCGCCGGTATATTTTAATCTTCAACTCACCAAAGATAATCCAAACAATACGTTTATCCTTGCCATTCCTGCACGACCACAAGCGCCAACGAATCTGATGGGCGTTGTTAGCCAAGCAACAGCGAAAGTCGATCTCACCTGGACTGACATGAGCCAAGCGAAGGCCGCCTACTTAATTCGCAGAAAAGGTGCAGATGGTTTTTGGACGACCTTGGGAACTACATCGGTCGGCGAGGTGATGTACTCTCCTGCTGCGACAAATTTAGGTGCTTATGATTATAAAGTGATTGCATTTTCAGATAGCACACCGTCTGAACCTTCAAATATCGAGCGACTAGAATTTACCACCGACCTGACACCTGAGGCTCGTGGTGAAATGGTATTTAAAGGAAGCGGTCTCTGCCAAGGTTGTCACAAAGATGATAATGGTGATGGATTCTTTAAAGACGGTATTGCGCATATCAATGTAAATACGTTTGCTGCTATTCAGGCTAAGGGTTACAGAACTGATTCTGTTGAGGGAATAGCCGACTTCATCTTGCGTGAAATGGGGCCAAGAGCAGGCGCAATTACGCTCGCCGAAAGTATCGATATAGCGCGCTGGCTCTGGTCCCTTCGTGGGCAGGACGAAATTATTAATGGGTTGGCTTGTAACTCGACAGACCCAGTTAAATACGCACCGCGTAGCATTAAGCTGCTCACCTCTTATGAGTACGCCAACTCGCTGCAGGCCCTGTTCCCAGGTCGCACCTTACCGCAGAACTACGCATACGTCCTTGCTCCCAATGATGAAACCGCAAGCAATATTCCTGCGCAAACAGCAACTGCAGTGACAGGTGGCCGACTAGCCAACTTCAGAATGTTCGCAGAGGAAATGGCAGATTGGGTGATTAACAATAATGCCTTGCCGTTTGGCTGTAGTAATAGAGATGCGCTATGCCAAACCAACTTTGTCACGCAATTTGCCAACAAAGCCATGCGCCGTCCGTTATCAGTTGAAGAGGTTGCGAGCTATAAATCCATTATTGCAGCATCGCCAACGGGCCTGAAAGTCGCTATCCAAACGCTCTTGGCATCGCCCCAATTTCTCTATCGCACAGAAATCGGGATTGATGTCGCAACTGCTTCTAACTTTGCTTGGGGTAAGGGCGAGTTGATTGCTAAAGCGAAATCGGCCAACAACGGCGCTTTCGTGTTGGATCCTTATGAGCTGGCGTCGGCGCTTTCCTATATGTATACCGGAAGTTCACCTGATTCGATCTTGATCCAAGTTGCTGAAAGCGGTGATTTGTATGTTGACAGCACATTGTCAGCGCAGATTGATCGGCTGCTGGATTCACCCAAAGGGCGCGAACATACCGCACGATTTGCAGGGCTGTATGCGGGCACTGACAAGGTGAGTAATGCGGTGCGTGAAGACTTGACCGGCAATAATGCCTTCACCCCAGCAGTCCGCGACGCGATGAGTGAAGAAATACGTCAGATGTACTCGCATGTTTTCTACGGCAACAAACCATTATCTGATTTGTTTGCAGGAGACTTTACGGTACTCAATAAAACCCTGTCTGACTTTTACGCCATTCCAAGTAATAGCACCAGCGCGACCGATTGGCAGTGGGTCGATACCAGTACGTCAAAACGTGGCGGCATATTGGCATCGGGTGCTTACATGGCGACCTATGCACACACCACTCACACCTCGCCGATCAAACGTGCAGTGCATGTACGACAAGATTTCCTTTGCCAAAACATTCCGCTGCCAACGAGCTTTGAGGATCCGCTGGGTCTCAGAGATAAGCGCATGAAAGAAATTAATGACCTGCTAAAAACCACGGGGCTCACAACAACAGAGTACTACCACCTGTTAACAACTACGCCCAATAGCGTTTGTTTAGATTGCCATAAAGCGATGATTAACCCGCTGTTCGCGATGGATGATTTTGACAACGTTGGTCGTTTGCGCAGTCTCGATGCTGCCGGGCAGGTTATACAAAATGTGTTGACTGATACTGTTGATGAAAAAGGAGCATCGGCACCAATCTCTATCGTTAATCAAGGCGGAAGAATTTTTGAACCGAATGCAACGGGTGCAGTTAATTTCACTGCAATTAACGCCCTGCCTGAATCAGCAGCAACGCCATTTAAGGGCTCTAAGGAGCTATCTAAATTGTTTGTTAAAGACGAGGCAGTCGGAGTTAAGAGTTGCTTTATCAACAAAGCCTACCGCTACACCACCGGGCTTCCGTTAAACAAGGCTGCGATCGCTTCGGCCGATTCCAAGCTTCATCTTGATGCGAAGCACATGAGTTGTATTGAGAAATCTCTGCATCAGAACTTTAGCAATTCAACAACACCGCGAGTGTTAATGAGAGCGATAGGTATGGAGCCAGGCTTGCGCATTCGTCGCTAATCAATCAGCTGCAGCATCTTATCTCTACGCAGAAAGAGCTGCACTTACCTCAGTTGGTGAGTGCAGCCCAATGTAAGCGATTGCTGCAGTCGGTGAAATTTATAAGTAATAGAATGATTTTAATAACTATCTAACCTTTGAGGTTTTACTATGAAAAAGATTGATTCTAACTTCCGTCATTTACCGGAAGAAGAGGCATTGGAAGCAATGCGGCTGGAACAGTCCAAACGCGAGGGTGTTCGGATGGGTACTGCGCAATTAAATGCGGATGAAAATGGCCCGCGTCAGCAACGTGAAAAACTTTTGTTGGCAGATCGCCGTAAATTTATGAATTTGGTTGCCAAGTCAGGTATTG
>CAIOHY010000170.1 GCA_903858205.1 uncultured Cellvibrio sp. | reverse complement strand
GCGTCGAGCGTAATCTGCATGTGATTTTATCCCCGCGATCGCGATTGAGTGAGGATGCACAAATTCGCCAATTGCTTAGCCGCTGGTACCAGCAGCAAGCATTGAATATCCTTACACAAAAAACCGCGCACTTAACGCAAGTGATGGGGTTGGAGTGCGCGCAAGTCACGATCAAAGCGACCCGTTCAAAGTGGGGGCACTGCACCAGCCGCGGCGCTATCCAATACAACTGGCAGATACTGCTAGCCCCCGAGGCCATAGTCGATTATCTTGTCGCCCACGAAGTCAGCCACCTGCGCCATCACAATCACAGTGCGGATTTTTGGTCGTTGGTCGCCAGTGTCTGTCCAACCTTCAAGGCAGATCGCGCCTGGCTCAAGGCCGAAGGTGCACACCTCCATTTATAAACTCCAAAGGTTTTTTAGCATGAATGACATTATCGCTACCGACCCGCTCAGTGACGACCCCGCTGAAAATCTTGACCGTTTTATTGTAGAGGCCATGGAGCTGGGCTGTGTCTGGGGGCTGGAAGGGCCTGATGGCTGGGCGTTAAGCGCCTCTGAAGCTCACGACGATGTCGATGTGATGCCCTTTTGGTCGCAGGAAAGTTTTGCGCGTGCGCATTGCCAGGATGATTGGAAGGACTATAAACCGGTGGCGATTGAACTGGTTGAATTTCTCGAAGATTGGTTGCCCGGTATGCATGAAGATGTGTTGCTGGTAGGCATTAATTGGAATGCGGAATTGGAAGGCGAGGAATTGGAGCCGCTGGATTTGCTGGAAGAATTTGAGTTAGAGATGGGCGAGTAACTCGTTTAATAAAAACTATTTTCGGTAAATTGGTTGTGATTCTCGTCGTCTTCGCCGAACAGTTGCATGTGTAGAATATCGACCTCGTATTGCTTCACATAATCATTAAGTGTTTTCAGGTTGTTCATGTTTGGCGTTACGCTGTACCAATAGCGGGTTGTATCATCGTAAGTGGCCAGCACAAACTCAAATGGGCTGGGAACCATTTTGCGGGTGAGATGGCTAAAAATTTTTCGCTGTAATTGCAGCACCGAAAAATTAAAATCGGCGCATAAACGCATTAATTGTGGATATTGGGATTCTCGCCGGTCGTGCATACCAATGTCACGGCTGCCGAATAACTCATCCGTGTTGATCAATCTTTTGCTTGGCGGTTTGGGCATAGGATTAGTGTCAGTTAGGCTTGAATAATTCGAAGAAGCGGCTCGTCGATGCTTGAGTAGGCTGACAGCTCTCCGCTATTTCCCCTGAATGTCATTTACTGCTTGTCATTGGGCAGATTGTTATTTTTAAAACTGTTATCGAGCCAATTCACTGTCTTTCGCATCAGTCGGCCTGATGCTAACGAGGAATACTCAGTAGAAAGAGCGCGGATTAGACCACATCGAGGCGATCGCGCAAGTGCTGGCATTCACACTTTTTGCAGTAATGGAGTTGGTGATGAAATCTGCTTTTTTTGCACAACCACTGTTGGATCACATTCTCGTAACTCTCATTGCCAAAATTACTAGCAGGTTGGTCACGGGGCTTTTCATCGTATGTAGTATGTTGTTGGCGGGTTGCTCAACTTTACAACCAAAAGTGGAGCAGCCCACTGTAAAAGTCGTTGGCTTACAATTGTTGCCTGCGCGTGGCTTGAATCAGCCGATAGCAGTTAGCTTGTTGATTGCCAACCCAAATGATCGCGATTTAACGTTACGCGGCATGTCTTATAGCTTGGGTGTTGAAAAATTTGATGTGTTAAGTGGCGTTAGTGATCAATTGCCAACGCTCACCGCTTACAAAGAGACCCCGGTTAACCTGGTGGTCACTGCTAACATATTGCAAGTGGTAAGGTTGATCGAGCATTTTAGCCGCAAGGGCGTTAACGAAAATGTGAACTATAATTTTTCGGCAAAGCTCGATTTTAGTGCCTGGCTGCCAGCATTACGAATTAACGAACAAGGGGTGATTCCTCTTGCTGCCAAAAAGCGTTAAAGCCATACCGCCCTGTTAAAGTCGCTACCCGATTAAAAATGTCGATGCCATCGCCGATGATTTTTTCAGCTAGCGCTATAATTTTCCCGATTTTTAGCTAAAGAGCCATCTGAATTTTGTATTTTCAGGATATTCAATGAGTGACGAAATAACCCTGCCCGAGGCCGATGAGCGTATTGCGCTCAAAGATTACACCGAGAAAGCCTATCTCGATTATTCCATGTATGTGATCCTCGATCGCGCCCTGCCACATATCGGCGATGGGCTTAAGCCGGTGCAGCGCCGCATCGTGTATGCCATGAGTGAGCTTGGCTTAAAGGCCAGCGCAAAATACAAAAAGTCCGCGCGCACCGTGGGCGATGTGATCGGTAAATTCCACCCGCATGGAGATTCGGCCTCATACGAGGCGATGGTGCTAATGGCGCAGCCATTTTCCTATCGCTACACACTGGTAGATGGCCAGGGAAACTGGGGTTCGCCAGATGATCCCAAATCCTTCGCCGCCATGCGTTACACCGAATCGCGCCTCACCAAATACAGCGAAGTATTGCTCGAAGAGTTGGGGCAGGGCACCGTGGATTGGCAGCCCAACTTTGACGGCACGCTCGAAGAGCCGATTGTACTGCCCGCGCGCGTTCCCAATGTTTTGTTAAACGGTACCACTGGAATTGCAGTCGGTATGGCGACGGATATTCCCCCGCACAACTTGCGTGAAGTCGTGAATGCCTGCGTGCATATGCTCGATAACCCGCAAGCAACGGTCACCGACTTGTGTCAGTTTATTCAGGGGCCGGATATGCCCACCGAGGCGGAAATTATTTCGCCGCGCGAAGAGCTGATCAAAATGTACGAAACCGGACGCGGCAGTGTGCGTATGCGCGCGGTCTGGCAAAAAGATGAAGAGTCGGGAGATATTATTATCACCGCGCTACCGCATCAGGTGAGTGGTGCAAAAATTCTGGAGCAGATTGCCGCGCAAATGCAGGCGAAAAAATTGCCGATGGTTGCCGACCTGCGCGATGAATCTGATCATGAAAATCCTACTCGTCTGGTCATTATTCCGCGCTCTAATCGTGTCGATGTAGAACAGGTAATGCAGCATTTATTTGCGACGACTGAGTTGGAGCGCACCTATCGTGTCAACATGAACATGATCGGTATCGACGGGCGTCCGGCAGTAAAATCGCTCACCAAAATTCTGAGTGAATGGCTGAGCTTCAGAACGGTTACTACCCGTCGTCGCCTGCAATACCGTTTGGAAAAAGTGGAAGAGCGTTTGCTGCGCTTGGCGGCATTGATGGTGGTGTTCCTCAATGTCGATGAAGTCATTCGCATTATTCGCGAAGAGGATAACCCCAAGCCCGTATTGATGGAGCGTTTCAATTTAATTGAAATGCAGGCCGAATATATTCTTGAAACCAAATTGCGCCAGTTAGCGCGTTTGGAAGAAATGAAAATTCTGGAAGAAAAAACCGCGCTGGAAAAAGAGCGCGACGGCCTACAAAAAATTCTTGAATCTGCCGTGAAGTTAAAAAATTTGGTGCGCAAAGAATTGATCCAAATTGCTGAAGCCTTTGGTGATGATCGCCGCTCACCGATTGTTGCGCGTGCTGAAGCTCAGGCGCTGACCGAAACCGAATTACTGAGTGTTGATCCGGTGACGGTAGTCATTTCGGACAAGGGCTGGATTCGCGCCGCCAAAGGCCACGATATAGATCCGGAAGGCCTGAGCTACAAAGCGGGTGATAGTTTTAAATATGCGTTGCGTGGCAAAAGCAACCAGCAAGTGATTTTAATCGATTCCACCGGGCGCAGCTATTCACTGCCAGCACACAACTTGCCATCAGCACGCGGTCAGGGCGAGCCTTTGAGTGGCCGCATCAGCCCGCCCAATGGCGCCACTTTTGAAGGCGCTTTGATGGGTACTGACCAGCAAAGAGTGCTTCTCGCATCGGACGCTGGTTACGGTTTCATCGCCCGCCTTGAAGATCTCACCAGTAAAAATAAGGCGGGCAAGGCGCTCTTAACCTTGCCTGACGCAGCGCTGGTTTTGCCGCCACAATTGCTTGATAATCCCGAGCAGGCCTTGCTTGCTGCGGTCAGTAATGACGGTCGCCTGCTGGTGTTCCCGGTGACGGAATTGCCGGAGCTGGCGCGTGGCAAAGGC
>CAIOHY010000169.1 GCA_903858205.1 uncultured Cellvibrio sp. | reverse complement strand
GATCGGGTTGGGCTTGGCTTTCCGTAAAAGATGGAAAGCTTGTTGTTTCAAAAACTCAAAACGGTGAAAGTCCTTTAGTACATGGTGCTAAGCCTATCCTCGGCGTTGACGTTTGGGAGCATTCTTATTACATTGATTACAGAAACAGACGCCCCGATTATTTAAAGGCTTTTGTAGAACATCTTATAAATTGGGATTATGTTCTTGAAATGTACGAAAATGCTACTTCGTGAATAGATAAGCGAGACCAATGAACAATTAGATCAGGCTTTGAGCCTGATCTAATTGTTCATTTCAAATAATCGATGCAGCAAAAATTGTTAGTATTTGCTGAGGCAAGAAATGTTATTTAATTTCTGAACTTGTTGATTATTTGTCTCGCAGTTCGAGTATTTGAAATCTGATTTTAACAGACTTTGAAAGGAATAAGATCGAACAACCCTAATCCTACCTGAGCAAAATTGAATTATCGATCCCTCCAACTCGACTTTCTGAGAAGATCCAAGGTATGATTAGATCAATAATGTCGGTCGGTGGATTGACCTTACTCTCAAGGATCACCGGGTTTGCCCGAGATATTGTTTTAGCTTCATTTCTCGGAGCTGGATTAGTTGCTGATGCGTTTGTAGTCGCGCAACGACTTCCTAATCATTTGAGATCTATATTCGGCGAGGGCGCTTTCAATTCGGCTTTTGTTCCGGCTTATTCACGAGAGATGGCAATTCATGGTTCTGCGAAAGCTCAAAATTTTGCAGGAAAAATATTATCGGTTCTTGTAGCTACCCTAACGATCTTGAGCATCTTTGCGTTGTGGCAAATGCCTTTGGTTATTGAGCTATTAGCCCCCGGATTTTCGAATGATCCTAATAAATATGCACTTACGATCGAACTGACGCGGATAACCTTTCCATATCTGCTACTTGTTTCGATCGTTACTCTGTTATCAGGTGTTCTTAATGCCCATAATCGGTTTGCTTCGGCTGCCGCTGCGCCAATTTTACTCAATGTTTCTGTTGTCGTTTTTGTCGGCTTTGCCTTTTTATTTCCCAGTGCCGGATATGCAGCAGCGTGGGGGGTAACGATCGCAGGAATTTTTGAAATCCTAATATTGCTAGTAAACGCTCGGCGGGCGGGCTGTTTACCCAAATTTCAATGGCCTATCCTTGATACCTCATTACGTGGATTTTTCAGATCACTTGGCCCAGCAGTGGTAAGTTCGGGCGGTATCCAGATTGCTATGTTTGCCGACACAATTCTAGCATCATTAATGCCCACTGGGTCTGTATCGGCAATATATTATGCTGATAGAATATACCAGTTGCCTGTCGGTATTATTGCTGTCGCGGCAGGAACCGTATTATTACCTGTAATGAGCAAACACCTCGGTGTTGAAGACACGGCTGAGGCTGAAAGAGCGCAGAATAAAGTCATCGGAATGACATTTGCTTTGACGCTACCTTTTTTTGTTGCATTTATATTGATACCTGATTTGATTTTTGACGCGTTGTTCTTGCATGGTGCTTTCACAAAAGAAGCGTCACTTGCTGCTTCTAGTGTTCTTTCGGCTTATGCGTTGGGGCTAATCCCTATAATGCTGCTGAGACCAGTTTCTTACGGTTTTCTGGCTAGACAAGATACATATTCCCCATTGATCGCTTCTGTTTTTGGAATTGGATCAAATGTCTTTTTGAAATTCTTGCTCTACGCCGAGTTTGGTGCGGCGGGACTAGCCTACGCGACAGCAATGGGGGCTTGGGTTACTTTTGCGATTCTGGGATATCTGGGATTTCGAAAAAAATATCTCCGTATTGATCGTTCTCTAATACGCATAATTTTTTCAACACTAATTTCAGCGTGTATATTGGCATCATTTACGTATTTTATGTCCTCAACAATTTTTAATTCAATCATTTATAATGAAAAATTGAGTGCAGTTCTTAATCTTATTGCACTAAGTGTTTCGGGTTTTGTTATTTATTCAACTTGTTTTTTGATTTTTATAAAAATGATTTTTCGAAGCAAAATATCATGAAAATGTAGATAAATAATTCTCTAAATCATTTTGTTGCCTTAATCGCTTTGAGGCGCTTTTATCTTGATGCGCCTCAAAGCAAGTTGCTAAATTTTGGAATTTTATCTCATTGTTGGAATCACAAATTCCGCACCGTCTTTTATGCCTGAAGGCCAGCGCGATGTGACTGTTTTTGTCTTTGTGTAAAAGCGGAACGCATCCGGACCATGTTGGTTCAGGTCGCCAAATCCAGAGCGCTTCCAGCCGCCGAAGGTATAGTACGCTAGTGGAACTGGGATCGGGACATTGATTCCAACCATACCTACCTGAACTTTTGAAGCAAAATCGCGTGCTGCGTCGCCGTCACGCGTATAAATTGCAACTCCGTTGCCGTACTCATGATCGTTCGCTAATGCAAGACCTTCTGCATAATCCTGCGCCCTAACCACTGATAATACAGGTCCGAATATTTCTTCCTTATAGATGCGCATATCTTTTGTTACATTGTCGAACAGGCATCCACCCATATAGTAACCGCTCTCATAACCTTGGAGTTTGAAGTTTCGTCCATCGACTTTAAGTGCAGCACCTTCCTTGATGCCGAGGTCTACGTACGCTTTCACCTTTTCTAGGTGCGCTTGGGTAACTAGTGGACCAAAATCTGCTGAAGGATCAAGCGACGTCCCAACCTTTAAACTTTCCACGCGGGGGATCAGAGCTTCAATCAAGCGATCTGCTGTGGCTTTTCCAATAGGGACTGCGACAGATATGGCCATGCAACGCTCTCCAGCTGATCCATATCCTGCTCCCATTAATGCATCGACTGCCTGATCCATGTCCGCATCGGGCATGATAATCATATGGTTTTTTGCGCCACCAAAGCATTGAACACGCTTTCCTGCTGCAGTTCCACGCGTGTACACGTACTCTGCAATCGGCGTCGAACCCACAAAGCCGATTGCTTTAACGTCGGGATCATCGAGTAGGGCATCAACTGCTTCTTTGTCGCCGTTGACGACATTGAGAATACCAGCCGGGAGGCCTGCTTCAATAAAGAGTTCTGCAATACGAAGGGGGACACCAATGTCACGTTCGGAGGGTTTTAGGATAAATGCATTTCCCGCGACAATTGCGGGTGCGCATTTCCATAATGGGATCATTGCAGGAAAATTAAATGGCGTAATGCCCGCCACTACACCTAATGGTTGGCGCATCGAGTACATGTCAATTCCTGGGCCCGCGCCATCCGTAAACTCGCCTTTGAGCAAGTGAGGGGCGGCGATGCAAAATTCAACAACCTCAAGCCCTCTTTGGATATCTCCTTTCGCATCGGCAATAGTTTTTCCGTGCTCGCGGGCGAGGAGAGTGGCAAGTGCGTCGTACTCGGCGTTAGCTAGTTCGAGAAACTTCATCATCACTCTGGCACGACGTTGAGGATTAGTGGCTGCCCATGCTGGCTGCGCCGCCTTTGCGTTCTCAACCGCAAATCTCACTTCATCCTTGGATGCAAGTGGAACTTTTGATGCAATCTCGCCAGTCATTGGCCAAAATGCATCTGCAAATCGTCCTGACGTGCCTTTTATATGTTTGCCGCCAATGAAGTGGGAAAGCTCTTGAATCATTACAATCTCCATTTTGTATGGAATATTTATGCCTTATGATTTAACGCACAACAATAGCGTATCTTGCGCATCAATTGTGCAAAAAAAGGCATTAAATGGATTGGGATCAAACTAGGATATTTTTGGCAGTCGCTCGCCAGGGGCAGTTTTTGGCTGCGGCAAGATCACTTTCTCTGGATCACACGACGGTCAGTCGAAGAATGAATGCATTGGAAGCCTCGCTCGGCGCAAAATTATTTGAAAGAACGACTAGTGGCTGTCGATTAACAGCTGTTGGAGAAAGTTTCTTAATCGTTGCGGAACGTATTGAAACGGAGTTTCTAAGAGTACAAACAGAAATTTCAGGTCATGATGTTGCTATTTCCGGAACAATTCGGATAGGCACGCCAGATGGTTTTGGAACCTATATACTT
>CAIOHY010000168.1 GCA_903858205.1 uncultured Cellvibrio sp. | reverse complement strand
TTGGTGGCGGTATGCCCACCAATTTCATTGCTCGCTTCAAACACAGTCACATCATGGCGGCGCGCCAATAGGTACCCGCTTAATAATCCGCTGATTCCTGAACCTATTATGGCAATTTTCTTTTTGGCAGCGACCGTCATGCGTAAACTCTTAAGGTGAAGTACGTGAAATTTTTTGCAACAACCAGACTTGAGCGCGTAACGGCAAGCAGGCGATCGAGTTCATCAGCCACACTAACGGCCAAGGGAATTGCACGAGCCATTGACGCTTGCCTATACCTTTCATAATACTCTCCGCTGCTTCAGCCGTTGTTTGCGCAAAAGGCATTGCAAAGTCGTTGCGATCGGTGAGTGGGGTTTTAACAAAACCGGGGCGAACCAAGGTAATATCAATCGGCTCCTTACCCATATCGACACGTAAAGAATTAAACAAATATTCCATCGCGACTTTGGACGCGCCATAGGCCTGTGAGCGAGGCATTGGCAGTATACTCGCCATGCTCGATATACCAACCAACTGCGCCCTGTGGGTTAACGACTGCTTTTTTCGCAACAAGGGAACGCAGAATAACAAGCTATTGACCGTACCTTGCCAGTTGATTGCCATCACTTTATCAAAAGGCTCGCGGGACAAATGATTCACATCGACGTACTCACAAGTACCCGCGTTCAAAATCGCAAGATCGAGATAATCAACCCGCTGCTCGATCAGGTTACCCGCTCGCACGCAATCCTCAGCGTTTGATAGATCCACTTTTACTGCAAAGCAATGTTGCGGATATTGTTCTGCCATCTGCGCCAATTTTTCTTCAGAACGTGCCAGCGCAAACACTCGCGCGCCTTGCTTGAGATAACGCTGCGCCAACTCATAACCAATCCCACTAGAGGCGCCGGTTATCAATACTGTGTATGGCGCGTTGGTGGCATTCATAATCTAACTCGTTTAATGCGCTAGAGCGGGTAATTTCGCGAAGAGCGCTATGGTCTCTTTTCGGCTCGCACTTAAATCAACAATCGGGCGAGGATAGGAACTCATTGCTGGCGGATTATGGATTTGCTTATTCGATAAATACGCCAACTCTGGAAGCCATTTACGAATAAAATCACCATTCGGATCAAAACGTTCGGACTGACTAATGGGATTAAATATACGGAAGTAAGGCGCAGCGTCTGTACCGGTGGACGCACTCCACTGCCAACCACCATTGTTCGCTGTGAACTCGCCATCAATTAACTGCGACATAAAATAGTCTTCGCCCCAACGCCAATCAATTTGACAATTTTTTGTCAAAAACATTGCGACAACCATACGCAAACGGTTATGCATCCAGCCGGTATTACTTAACTGACGCATCGCCGCGTCAACAATAGGTATTCCAGTCTTACCTTCACACCACGCTGAAAAAAGGGCGGGATCGTAACGCCAAGGGAAAGCTTCGGTGTGCGCTTGCATCGCCTTACGCTTGCAGACTTGAGGATAATCCACCGCGACATGCTGATAGAACTCCCGCCAAATTAATTCGCTAATCCAGCAATTCGCGCCCGCATTACCTCCGTCCCAGTCTCCGTGGGTATAGGCAAGCACGGCTGACAGCGCTTGACGCGGCGACAATGAACCTACAGCAAAATAAGGCGATAAGCTGGAAGTACCATCAATCGCGGGAAAATCGCGCCGGTCTTGATAGTCGGTCAGGGATTTTTCAACAAACACATCCAAACGACGACATGCTTCATCTTCACCAGCTGGCCAGAGTAACGATAAATCGCGCAAGGTTTGTGCTGCAAACAATTGATTAATTTCATCCTCAGACGCGGAGACGAAAGCGGAAACCAAAGGCTGTTTTGCTGGTAACCCCAAAGGACTTATTGCCACAGGCATCATGGTTTGCAACCATTTCTTTTTAAACGCGGTAAAGACTTTGTAGGGTTCTCCCTGTCCATTACGAATCATGCCAGGCGGAACCATGCAGCGATCATGGCAACGCTTTACCAGAATGCCGTTATCACGCAGCAATTGGTTAACCGCAAGATCACGGTTCAATTCATTTAATGGATACTCCGCATTGAAATAAAAATACTCTGCGTCAAATGTCTGTGCCACGCGCAGTAATTCAGGCGCGATCTCAACCGGTTTTTGTACACGAATAACCCGCAGGGGAATGTTAAGGCTGGCCAGATCTTTAGCGATAATCTGCAAATGGCGCCGTACAAAATCCAGCTGTACCGGCGCAATAGTGTGCAGGCGTACATAAGCATCGCAGTGAACATAAACTGCTATAACGCCCTGCCCTGCCTTTGCCGCGTTAAACAAAGCGGGATTGTCGCGCACCCGTAAATCATGTCGCAACCAAACAACCGCCGTCATTTTGCGCCCACTTTTTTCTTGATTTGTCTGATTGCAAAACCCATTACCGGTATATGTTCGTAAAGCATTGAACCAGCGTCAAAATAATCGCGGTGATAATAAACTTTGTCGTTGAACAGCAAATGGGTATTGCCGGTTAACTCCAACAGTTCTCCACCACTCAATTTGGCGTGCCGGTAGTGCATAGTCCAGAAGAGAATTGCTTCGCCGCGTGTAGTCATCTCCATAGAATGATGAAATTCAAAGCGACATTCGATTAAATTTTCAATCATACCGGCATAGTAGTCAGTGAGATTACTAAGGCCATTGACCGCATGAAGCGGATCGCGAAACTGAATGTCATCGCTATAAATATCGGCCAGTGACTTGAGAATTTTTTTATCAAAACGTAGGTACAAATTGCGTACTTTTTGCGGAACCGTAAGCGTCATACAAATGACTCATCTCTTTAATAATTGATTTATGGTGGTCAGTGTTTGCTGCTGACTATCGCAAACGTAAAAGCCAACTTTGGTGTCAAGCGTTAACGCACGCGCAACACGTGCAACATTTCCCACCAAGACCAAAGCAACGGAAGAACGCTCCCGCCATAGATTCAAGTGTAGCTGCAGCTCGCCGGTATTCAGGTTTTCGCTGCCCTCAATAACAAGTATTTTTGCCCCCAGCGACTGTACTGCGAGCAATGCCTCTTTGGCGTCCAGATGCCCGAAAAACTCCGATTGATGTTGATTAACCAGCAAACCGTAATGCAATACCTGTGACAGCAACAGCTCATCATGCCCGCCGACGGACACCACCAGAATCTTCTCCCCCTGAGCAGCGTGCCGCTGGCGATTTTGCGCTGCATGAACGTGCTCCAGAAAGACTGAACTAAAAAACGCACGGCGCATTGGCTTACCAGGATCATCCCCCTGCAACTCCAGCAATAATGGCTGGAGTAAATAGTCAGATATCATCGGTATCGGGTAAAGCGAGAATATCTCTTCAATCAAGCGTTCAAGCTGGTTGCGATTAAAGGCGGTAATTGCCGTTTGGATTTGCTGCGCCAACTGCAACCAAATCGAATCAATTTCATGCGGCGCTTCGCCACGCTGCTCATCTGCCAGTAAGGCTTTGACTTTTCCAATCGCCAAGCCGCGCCCGAGCCAAAGCTGAATTTCTTTCACGCGATCAATATCAGAGCGACTGTACAACCTGTGACCCTTTGACGTTCTCTGTGGAATAAGTAAACCGTAACGCCGCTCCCACGCACGCAAGGTCACGGTATTGACTCCGGTTACACGGGAAATTTCGCGTATAGGGACAGCATCCTCGCCGAGCATTAGATCGCCCTTAGTTTCACCAACCGTTTCCACTAGGCATTCTCAATAATGTGATTACGCAGCCCAAGCCGATCTGGATGCGGCGACCAAAATGTTTGGGATTTTAGATATGGATTATCGAGCTTTAACAAATGGTGCTTTAGCAAGGTGAGCGGAACCACTAAGGGCACCATGCCTGCTTTGTATGAATCAATTAACTGTGACAACTCGTGTTTATCCTGAGTATTAAGATGCTCCTTTAAATAGCCGCGCAAATGCATGATGGCATTGGTATTCCCTTTTCGGGTTGCATGATGCCGCAGCGCTTCCATAAAGAGACGAAAAAATTCGTCACTGCTTACCTGAATATCGCGTCCGGATAAATTCGACAGATAACGGCCTATGGTGAAATAGCTCGGTACATGATGCGCCATGACCTGGTATTTGTAGCGGGAGTAAAAATCAATCAGTTTTTTTGCAGTCGGAGCCACTGCAACGCTCGTCTTAAAGTCATGATACGCAAAAACACGCGCGAGGAAATTATCGCGTAGGCCAGCATCATTCAAACGCCCTGCTTCCTCGACCGGCAACAGGGGCATCAACTCCATAAACCGTTCCGCATAAGCACCACGGCCTTTACCATCGGCTGTGTAGCCATTATCGCGATAGCGCTTCATGCCAAATACTCCGCAACTCGGCGAATTTTGCATAAAGACATAGCCACAGATATCCGGCATTTGTTGCGCTGCGAATTCTGCTTGCTCGACCAGTGCATCGGTTACGTCGAGGTCCGGATTTTGAACACCGCGTACCCGGGTTTGATCACCCACAATTACCAAACGAATGGGTTTACGCGGAATACC
>CAIOHY010000167.1 GCA_903858205.1 uncultured Cellvibrio sp. | reverse complement strand
TCACCTTAAATTGTCATCACACAGAAGGAATAGCAATCGCTCGGCTAGTAAGCATCAGCTGTTGCGCCAGTTTTTCGGGTGTTGTGGCATACACACCTGTGAGCCAGTCGGTCAATAAAGAGAGTTGCGCTGCCGCGAGCGCTTGCGCAATAGCAGACACCGGCACATAACGGTTCTGTGAAGGTGAAGACAGGTTGTGTAACTGCTCGATCAGCATTTGGCTAAGGCAACGTCTAACATGCTTACGTGTAGTGCCGGTCAATATCGGGCGAGCAAAACTTCTCTTCTGCCAAAAATGTTCCATTAGCCCCTGTACATCCAACACCTTACTCGGGGGTAAGATCGCAGAGGCCAACACAGTCATCGGCCAATGCAAACTCGCATAGAGCAAATCATCTTTATTTTTATAATGTTCATAAAAGGTCGAGCGACCCACATCAGCCTTGGCGATAATGTCTGCGATTTTTATCTTACTGTAAGACTGCGACAACACCAGTTCAAAAAACGCATTGCGCAACGCTAAGCGTGTGCGTTCGGCTCGCTTATCGCCTTCAAATTCTTCTGTCACTCAATTTACCCAAGGTTTTGTTGTCGATGCAGGACATTCTAATCCCATTGTCCGCCAAGTATCCATACGCGCTTGTTAGTCTGGTAGTCCATCTAAATGATTTTCTCTGGAGGCATTGTGTTAAACGAAAACGAACAAAAAACACATTCGTATTACCGTCTTATTGGCTGGTGCTTAATTGCCCTATCGATTTTGGCGAATGCGGGCATGGCACATCACCCACATATCAGCGCAGCGCAACCTGAAGCCCAAATGGAACAGATGGCGCAAATTGCTGGGTTAACTATGCATGTGCACGGCTTATTAATTCTGGTTGTACTCATCTACGTTTGGCTATTTATCCTGTATGGCGCCGCAAAAAATACCGCCATCGTTTGGCTTGGAAGCAGCTTATTTGCAGTAGGCGGATTAGCGATGGCTGGCGCGGCGTTGATTAGCGGTTTTCTCGCACCCGCAATGGTGCTAGGTGCAGAAATCAACACCGCCGAGCAAGTGGCAATTTTCAAATTTCAATCACGCTTAATGATGCAATCGAATCAGGTACTCGCGAATGCAGGAGCCTTTGCATGGCTTTGTGCGTTGACCTGCTGGAGCAGCAATCTGATTCGCGATAACAATGTGTTTCGCTGGGTAGGCTTAACGGGCTTATTGATCGGCAGCATCAGCCTATTTGTGATGGCTAGCGGTAACTGGGTTTTAAACGTGAAAGGAATGAGCCTATTTGTATTAGTGATTACGATCTGGTTTTTTGCACTTGGGAGCTGCTTGTTGTGGAGTACGCGCGGCAAGAAAAATTAGGAAACTACTTTTCTGAAAAAATAATTGCACCCAAACAAAAATCACTTTTTAAAATTACTACCTGTAGGGGCGCTGCTTGCCGCGCCCAGGATTTTGTTCAGCAAATCGGGCGCAGCAAGCGGCGCCCCTACAATTATCATCAGCGCAAACGGTCAAGACGCGCTTATCATGCGACACTTTTTCGTTTCTTATAGGAAAGCAAGCCACCAGTGGCACTAATTAATTTCTCTCGATGCCACTCAGAAGATGTTTGATTAGCAACCTCCACTTCGGATGGTGTAATACCTACAATCTGCAACAAATCAACACTGCCGGATTTTCTAAGTAGCATCTTCATTTTTGATGGTTGTTGCTGCCACAGCGAGTGGTTTTGAATAGTTATCTTTTGTTACAACTTTTGTACCCGTTTTTTCTTCAAAATCTTTACGTGCATTTTTGGCGATGCGCCCGCCAACTTTTGCCGCTATTTTATTTTCTGTTAACCCGGTTGCATCAGTGTTTTCCGCCATTTGTCGGGTAGATAATTCAGCCAACGCCGTAAAAATTAACTCAGCTTCACTCATATGATCGCGCAGGTTTTGATCTTGTAATCCTTTTAGATTTTTATGATCTTTAACACTCACCTCTGCCCATTCCTGATGAATGATATTCGTAAGAATGGCAAACTCTTCGCCCTGTTTAATCTCATGACTTGCCCAATAATCGGTGAGCTTGTTGCGTGTTTCTTGGCCTGTCATACGCTGCTGAATCCACTTCTCGCTGCGGCCATGTTTTTGCCACGTCTCCCGCGCGCGATCTAGCGATCTGGCAGGGTCAGCCATTTCTTGCATGCGCTCATAACCCACCTTGGCCAACCACAACTTAATAGGTTCCGCCTTGGGGCTTGGGATAGCTTGAATGATACGCAGCAAACCTTCAGCTGTTGCTGCATCTGTCAAACGCTGCTTGCCATCCGTGGCACGCATTTTCAACTGTCGACAAAATGTCGACAGTTCAGCACCATCTTCTTGGCGAACACGCAGTTTCATCTTGAACCAATAATCTCGCGCATTAGCGCTGTCTGTTAGCACTTGCACAACATCTATGACCGAAAACCACCAAATTTCATCTTCTTCATCATAAACACGGCGAATTAAATGATTTTCAAAAATTGCGGCGTCTGAAGTCACTACTCACCTCCATAGGCACCCACGAGCGCTTGTATCTGTTTCATTATCACCCTCCATATACGCAGGCCTCTGCCGAAACCAATACTGTATATA
>CAIOHY010000166.1 GCA_903858205.1 uncultured Cellvibrio sp. | reverse complement strand
GTAATGTCGGTGTGCGTTACGTGAAATCCGATGTGAAATCGAAAGGCGTGCAAAACGTCGGTGATGGCAATGGTGTATCTATCACAGACGATGTTGGTGTGACTAAAACCAACTACAAGTATGTTGAATACGGCCCGGAATTTAGCGACACATTGCCAAGCTTGAATTTGAATTTTGAGTTGAGCGATAACGATGTATTGCGTTTTGCTGCGGCAAAAGTCATGGGGCGTCCACCAGCCGGTCAATTAAAAGGCGGTGCGGGTTCATGGAACGGCGGCGTGCGCGGCGATAACCAATACAACGTGTGGACCAAAGGTTCTCCTTACCTCGATCCATTCCGCGCTAACCAACTCGATTTGTCCTATGAACATTATTTTGACAATGGCGGTGCAGTGACCGTTGCGGGCTTCTGGAAAGACATTGAAAGTCTGGTGGAAAATATTTCCTACAATCCAGCAATTCAACGTGACAGTAACGGCAACCCGGTATTGGATGGCAACGGCAAGGTTATTGTTACCGAAGACACCCTGCCAATCTTCCAGGCAAACGGTTTGGAAATTCCAGCGGGCATGGTTGCTGGTACTTACCAAACTGCGGTGAACAACGAGAAGGGTGGTTATATTCGCGGTCTGGAATTAGCCGGTACTTATACCTTTGACACCTTGCCCGGTATTTTTTCTGGCTTAGGTACAACCGCAAGCTATTCTTTCACGCAGAGTGAAATGGAAATAACCGGTGGTTCATTGTTTACAGACAAGTTGTCACTACCTGGATTGTCTGAGAACGTGTGGTCATTAACCGGCTTCTGGGATATTGGCCAATTCAGCACTAACGTCAACGTGCGTTATCGCGATGAATATGTGTTGAACATGCCTGTCCCTGGCAGTTCTACGCCTGTGCTCGGTCAGGCTTACACCACCGTTGATTATCAGGCGTCTTACGGGTTTGATAATGGTGTAGATGTGGTATTTGAAATCACCAACGTGACCGATGAGCCTGTGGTACTGTCTTACGGTCGTGAAGGTCGCTTGGGCGAGTACAAAACCTTTGGTCGTCAGTACTATGTTGGTGTGAACTACAAGTTCTAACAGTCTGAAGTAACACTGGGTAATCCCAGCGGCAATCAGGAACCGCCCGTCGAGCCCACTTGACGGGCGGTTTTTTACTAAATGGCAGTGATGAAAAGGTGTTGTTATGAATGGCAAGCGTGTGCTGATTTTGGGTGGTGGTACAGCGGGTTGGATTACAGCGAATTTAATGGCGACCCATTGGCAGGACAAAGGTTTTGACATCACCTTGGTGGAATCTCCGGATATCGGCATCATCGGTGTGGGTGAAGGCTCAACGCCACCGTTAAAACATTTTATGGATGTGATTGGTGTTGATGAGCAAGAGTGGATGGCAGAGTGCAAGGCTACGTACAAAACCGGCATCACCTTTAAAGACTGGTCGATCAAGCCGGGATTTACCGAATATTTTCATCCATTTTTATCGCAGCCCGATCAATTCAGCGCACCTGCTTTTTTTCACAACAGCCATTTGCGCCGTAACGGCGTAGATCTGGATGGTCATCCCAATCACTTTTTTTTAGCAACGGAATTGGCGCGGCAAAAATTAGCGCCTATAGCACCGCCCAATTTCCCGTTTGAGATTAATTACGGCTACCACTTTGATTCCGGGCTGCTGGGAAAATTTTTAGCCAGAGTCGCCGCGCGTAAAGGTGTGAAGTATATTCAAGCGACTTTGCAAGAAGTGGTGTTGGCCGATGATGGTAGTATCAGTTCGCTTAAGATGCGCGACGGACAACAACTGGGTGCCGATATTTTTGTGGACTGCACCGGCTTTAACAGCGAGTTGTTGCAAAAAGCGCTCAAGGTGCCTTTTATCAGTTGTGCCGACACACTATTTAATGATTCAGCCGTGGTATTCCCAACACCACAGCAAGAACAGATTGAAGTACAAACCCTGGCCACTGCTATGAAATATGGCTGGGCATGGAAAATTCCACTCACGCATCGCAATGGTAACGGCTATGTCTACAGTTCGCGTTTTTGCGATAAAGATAAAGCCGAAACCGAATTTCGCGCGCATTTGAATTTATTGGATGCCGATGTAGAAGCGCGGCATTTAAAATTTAAAGTGGGGCGTGTAGCAGAGCAATGGCATAAAAACTGTCTCGCAGTTGGCTTGGCGCAAGGCTTTATCGAGCCGCTCGAAGCAACGGCATTGGATATGGTGCAAGAAACCGTCGCACGTTTTATTGAAGCCTACAACAACGGCAATTACAGCGATCAATACCGCCAAGAATTTAACAATCGCATTAATTTACGTTTTGATGCGGTGCGCGACTACATCGTTTGTCATTACCGAATTTCGTCGCGCGTCGACACGGATTATTGGATTGAAAATGGTCGCAATGAAAAAATTTCGAATTCACTACGCTCCATTTTGACGAGCTGGATACAAGGTAAAAATATTACCGACGAACTGGAGCGCCAAAAACTCGATGCCTATTTCCCCAATGTCTCCTGGAGTTGTCTGCTAGCGGGCAAAGGAATTTATCCAACCCAAGCACAGCTAAAACCGGGTAATGAACTGGCGCATCAATATGATCTGAACAATATTCATCGTTATATTCAAGGTTGCGCACTCAACTTCAAACCCCATATGGAGCAGCTGGCTATGCTGGAAAAAGCGGCCATGCAGGCCGCGTGAACGGGCGAAAAAAGTACAACTATAACGGCGCTGTGCGTGCCGAACCCCTTGCCGCAGGCGCGTCGCTGGTTATTGAGTTGCAATAATTTTTTATAACACGTTTAGGTCAGTGCGCTGACCCTGTTCATCGAGAGAACTATGATAACGAAAACACTGTTCCGTAATCTGGGTTTGCTGCTAGCGGCAATCACTAGCCTCCCTGTGTATGCCGCCAGTATTAGCCAGACATCTCCGAACGGTGAAATTGTTTTCTCCATTAATGACGATGCTGGTGTGCCGAGTTATTCCGTTACTTATTACGGTGAAGAGGTAATCCAAAAATCCCGCTTGGGTTTGGAGTTTAAGGATGTAGATGGGTTTGTGCGCGATTTAACAATTGCGCAACACTCCACGTCTTCACGCGATAGCACCTGGGAGCAGCCTTGGGGCGAGCAGCGCCTCATGCGCGATCATCACAATGAATTATTGGTGACCTTCACGGGAATTAATAACCCGAAAAAAACCATGAACCTGCGCGTGCGTTTATTTGATGATGGATTGGGTTTCCGTTATGAAGTGCCCGACCAAAAACATCTGGCGCCCAAGCGCGACAAACGTATCGATATCATCGATGAAAAAACCGAGTTCGTTATTCCTTCGCCGGATAAAACTACCGCTTGGTGGATTCCCTCGCGCAATTGGAATCGCTATGAATTTTTATATCGCACAACAGCGCTAAGGGATTTGGATCGCGCTCATACGCCCTTCACGTTTAAATTACCCTCGGGCACCCATTTGAGTATTCACGAGGCGGCTTTAATGCCGGACTATTCGTCTATGACGCTCGATCAGCAACGCGACGGTGTTTTAAAGGCGGATCTCACGCCTTGGTCGGACGGTGTGCGCGTTAAAACCCGATTGGGTTTCCAATCGTCCTGGCGCACGATTCAAATCGCAGCGAATGCGTCGGGTTTAATTAATTCCAGTTTGATTTTGAATTTAAATGAACCGAATAAATTGGGTAATGTGAGCTGGGTAAAACCGGGCAAATATATTGGCATCTGGTGGGGAATGCACCTCAACAAAAACACTTGGGGTTCGGGCCCTAAACACGGTGCTACCACTGAAAATACCAAAGCCTATATGGATTTTGCTGCGCAACACGGTTTTGATGGTGTGTTGGTAGAAGGTTGGAATGAAGGCTGGGACGGCGATTGGTTTTATAACGGCGATATTTTCAGTTTTACCAAACCTTATAACGATTTTGATATTGCGGAAATCACTCGTTACGGTTTAGGCAAAGGCGTGCGCTTGATTGGGCACCATGAAACCTCTGGCGCTGTGACCAATTATAAAAACCAAATGGATGCTGCCTATGACTTGTATAAAAAACACGGCGTCAGCCAAGTTAAAACCGGTTATGTCGCGGACGGCGGTAAAGCAAAACGCATCGACGAAAATGGAATAGTGCGCAACGAATGGCACGATGGCCAATTTATGATTGGCGAGTATTTGCGTTCAGTCACTGAAGCGGCGGAGCGCAAAATCAGTATTAACACCCACGAACCTATTAAAGATACCGGCTTGCGTCGCACCTATCCGAATTGGATTGCCCGTGAAGGCGCACGCGGTCAGGAATATAACGCCTGGGGTTCACCGCCTAATCCGCCTGAGCACACGGTGATGCTGCCGTTCACGCGCATGCTGGCTGGGCCGATGGATTACACGCCGGGCATTTTTAATCTCGCCCCCTATGGTTTGACGGCAGAAAACCGCGTGCAGTCCACGCTTGCAAAAGAATTGGCGCTCTACGTCATAATTTACAGCCCCATCCAAATGGCGGCGGATCTCATTGAAAATTATGTGGAAGCGGATGGCAAAACCATTAAGCCCGCATTTCAATTTATTCGCGATGTTCCCACGGATTGGGAAGTCTCTAAATCGATTGCCGGTGAAGTGGGCGACTACAGTGTTATCGCACGCAAAGAGCGCAGCGGACAGGATTGGTATTTGGGCGCGATTACCGATGAAAACGCGCGCAACATTTCCGTCGAACTAGATTTTCTCGATTCCGATAAACACTACGAAGCGCAAATTTACCGTGACGGCGCCAATGCAGAATGGAAAACCAATCCTTACGATCTGGTGATTGAAAAGAAAATCGTTACTGCCAAGGATAAGCTTCAATTTAATCTTGCCACCAGTGGCGGTGTAGCCGTTCGATTTAAAGCGATCGCGACGACGCAAACCAAGCCTGTCGTCTACCAAATTTTCACCCGCCTCTACGGCAACACCAATAGCACCAATAAACCCTGGGGCACGATTGAAGAAAATGGTGTTGGAAAATTTAATGATATTAATGAGGCTGCGCTTAAATCGATCAAAGAATTGGGCGTAACTCATGTGTGGTACACCGGCGTGCCGCATCATGCGGTCATTCGCGATTACACGGCTTATGGCATCAGCAATGACGATCCCGATGTGGTGAAAGGTCGCGCTGGTTCGCCTTACGCCGTGAAAGATTATTACAACGTTAATCCCGATCTCGCCGTAAACCCGGCTAACCGCCTGCAAGAATTTGAAGCCTTGATTGCGCGCACTCATGCGCAGGGCATGAAAGTGATTATCGATATAGTGCCCAACCATGTGGCGCGTTCTTACCACTCATTAAGCAAGCCTGCCGGTGTCGAGGATTTTGGTGCGCGCGATAACACGGCTGTTGAATATGCGCGCGACAATAATTTTTATTATGTAGTGGGGCAGAATTTCAAAGTGCCGGCCACGCAAAATAATTATCGCCCCCTCGGCGGCGAAGCTCATCCACTCAGCGACGGAAAATTTGTAGAGAAACCCGCGAAGTGGACGGGCAATGGCTCGCGCCTCGCGCAGCCAAAATTTGATGACTGGTATGAAACCGTCAAAATTAATTACGGCGTGCGCCCCGACGGCACAAAAGATTTTCCAGCACTGCCTGCTGATTACGCCCAGCGCGATCTGCGTGCCCATGCGCAATTTTGGCAGGGAAAATCGGTGCCGGATTCCTGGATTAAATTTCGCCAGATTGCGGAATACTGGTTAGAAAAAGGTGTGGATGGTTTTCGTTTTGATATGGCGGAAATGGTGCCGGTGGAATTTTGGAGTTATTTAAATTCAGCGATTAAACAAAAAAATCCGAATGCCTTTTTATTGGCGGAAGTCTACAACCCGCAGGAATACCGCAATTATCTTCACCTTGGGAAAATGGATTATCTCTACGACAAGGTGGAAATGTACGATAGCTTAAAAGCGATTATGCAAGGCAAGGCCAGTACCGATGTGATCGCTAGTGTGCAAGCCGGTATGAGTGATATTGAAGAACACATGCTGCACTTTTTGGAAAACCACGATGAGCAACGCATCCCTAGCCCGGAGTTTGCCGGTAGCGCAGAAAAAGCCAAACCGGCGATGGTGGTTTCCGCATTGATCAGCCGCTCACCAACCATGGTGTATTTCGGACAAGAAGTCGGGGAGGCGGGTGCATTGGAATCCGGCTTTGGCGATTCATCGCGCACTACCATTTTTGATTACGCGGGCGTACCTGCGCATCAACGGTTTATGAATGGCGGAAAGTTTGATGGTGGTTTGTTATCGCCCAAAGAAAAAAACCTGCGCGGGTTTTATCAACAGATATTAAATCTCTCGCTACGGGAGCCCGGTTTTGCCGGTGAGTATCTGGAATTGCATACACATAATCGCCAGCACACACCGGGTTATGACGGGAATGTATTTTCGTTCGCGCGTTGGAACGATCATCAACGTTGGATAGTGGTAAGTAATTTCAGTGCTACTGAGGCGCGCAAATTTGAATTGCAGTTACCGGCGTCGCTGGTGAAGGGCTGGGCTTTACAGCAAAAAGCCTACTCGCTTGTGTCGCGGCTGGGGAATTCATCGGCGCCGTTTCGTTTGCAAGTAAATCACCCGGGAGCCAGCGTGGCATTACAACTGGCTCCGTTAGAATCTTTGGTGCTGCAGTTGGCGGTCGAGGAGTAGATTGGTGAGCCAAGAATTTATTATTTTTAATAACATTTACATCGTCGTCCGCGTTTTTTAATTACAGCACTTTCTAATTAACGGTTTTTTAATTGCGCCAAAGAACACATCTTGGCGCATTTTTTTTGTTGTCGATAAAAAGTGTTACTTTTCGTCATGTTTTTTTGCTTTGCATACGTATGCAAAGCGGTCCTTTCTGTCTGCATAATTTTGCATACGTATGTAGTTTGCGAATTGAAAATCCCATCCATAGACTAAGCTTTAAGCAAGTTTCTGTGCGACTTTTTTGTTAGCCCTTTTTTCACAACTATGCTCAGTGTAATGCAGCGATTTTTCGTCGTTTTCTGTGTCGCACTCTGTATCGGTTTTGTGTTCATTCAAATTGTAAAAATAATTAATTGGGAGAAGTAAACATGAAGCTCAACTCGCGCAATACATTCGCGTGGAAAACACTGGGGCTTGCCGCTCTGGTGTTTTCGACGTTGGTATTAACCAGTTGCGGCGGCGGCAGTGGTACCGATAATAAATCGGTGGACTTGACCAGTTGCCGCGATCCGTTAGTGCTGTTGGATAACGGCACCTGCGGTCAACCGCGCGACCCCTATGTACCGCCGCCATGCCCTGAAGGTCAGGTGCGCAACGGTGCAGTGTGTGTGGTGCCCGATTTTCCTGTGCCTGAAAAAATTGCCGGCCCGAATGAGGCGGTGATTTATGTGAATGTGGATAGCGATACCAAGTTGGACAGTTTTGCCAGCTACAACCTGCATTTGTGGCAGGCCTGCGGCAATGGTTGGGGCACTTCCGCTGTTGATGGCAAAGGCGCTAGCTGGGCTATTCCAACCACCTGGCCAAATGGCCCGGGTGTGGCGAGTAAAGATGACGGCCCCATCGGCGTAAGACACGATCCTTACTACGGTGCTTATTTTGTTATTCCGATTAGCGACACGGGCACCTGCGGTAATTACATTATTAAAACTCCCGGCGGCGCAGCGCAAACGAACGATTTGCAAATCAATATCAAGCGCGATGACAGCGACTATGCGCGCATGGCTTGGGTGATAGTGAATACCGACAACATGCGCAACAGCCGCGTGAGTGCGTTGCCGATTTGTATTAACGATGTGTGCACATTAAAACGTCCATTGCTGAGCATTACCGATGTAGAAGCCCACTGGATTAGCCCGCGCACCATTGTGTGGAACCGCGAATTTGCTGCAAGCAAAAAAGTAGAAATTTATCGCTCAACCGAAGGTGGTATGAGTGCCGCTGAAGACGGCAGCATCGCCGGTGGGCAATTGCTCGCTACACTCAATGCGGGTCGTCCTTTGTCGGATGCAGAAAAAGCATTAGTACCTCATCTTTCTTCTTACATCGCCTACGATTTACCCGCCAGTATTTCTATCGACACGATTAAATCCGCATTAAAAGACGAGCTGTTAATTCTAGGTCGTTACGATTCAGTGGAGACAAACAGCAGCGGTGCCAGTGTAAGTGTTGAGCGTGGCCGCGCCACGCGGATTCAATTGCCGCGCGTGTTGGATTCGCTCTACACCGCTGCGAGCAACGATGCAGATGAAGCAAAACTGGGTGTGAACTACGCGAGTGGCGTAGGCGTTTCTGTGTGGGCTCCGGCTGCACAAAATGTTGAGCTGCGTATTTATTCCGGCGAGCCACTGCGCCTGGCCGATTCCAAAACCATGCAGTGGGATGCCAACACTGGTATCTGGAGTTACACAGGTTCTGCCGCAGAATTGGATCGCAAGTTCTACCGTTTCCGCGTCACAACTTACAACGCGCAAGCGAAAAAAGTGCAGCGCTTGGAAGTGACTGATCCCTATTCCGTTTCCCTTGCCACCAATGGCCGCTATTCACAGTTTGTGAATTTGAATGATGCCGATGCCAAACCCGCCGGTTGGGATGGTCATTCCATTCCGGAAGTCGTCGCACCCGAGGCGATGACCATTTACGAAGGTCATGTGCGTGACTTCAGTATTAATGATCAGAGCACACCGGTGGCTTATCGCGGTAAATACATGGCCTTTACCGAGTCCAACAGCGCACCTGTTGCACATCTGCGCGAATTGGTGAGCGCCGGTCTAACGCACCTGCATTTATTGCCCAGCAACGACAGCTCCAATATAGAGGAAGATGTCAACGCGCAGGTGAATCTGGACAGCTACATTTTTGAACTCTGCCAAAAAGTGCCCAACAAGGCTTCGGTCAGTGTGTGTGATGGCTCCGTCAGCAACGGCCTCACCGTGCGCAGCGTGCTGGAAAGCTACGACCCACAATCGGATAAGGCGCGCAGCCTGATCGCCGCCATTGGGAATCTGGATGGTTTTAACTGGGGTTATGACCCGCAGCATTTCAATGCGCCGGAAGGCAGCTACGCGACCAATCCCAACGGTATTGCGCGCGTAAAAGAAATGCGTGCGATGAACATGGCGCTGCATCAACTCGGTTTGCGCGTGGTGATGGACGTGGTTTATCCGCACACAGTGTCATCGGGCAATCAGGCCGCTAACTCGGTGTTCGATAAGGTGGTGCCAGGCTATTACTACCGCACCAACCCTGCTACCGGCGAGCCAGAAACCGGCACCGGCGCAGGCCCAGACACAGCGACCGAGCACCGTATGATGGGCAAATTTGTGGCCGATTCTGTGGTGCAGTGGGCGGAGGCCTACAAGGTGGACGGCTTCCGTTTCGACCAGTCTGGCTACATGCCCAAATCCGTATTGGTTGATGCCTACAAGGCCGTGAAAGCGGTCGATGCCGACAATTACTTCTACGCCGAAGCCTGGACTCCGGGTGGCGGTTCCTCGGGTGATCGCATCGCTGAACGCTCTACGCAGGAGGCGCTGGCCGGTACAGGCATAGGTACCTTCAACGACCGTATGCGCAACCCCTTGCAGCAGATGGCGCTGGTGAAAGGCGATAGCCTTGATGCGGTGCGCGCCGGTCTGGCGGGCAACCTCAAAGACTTTATGCTCAAAACCAAATCCGGCGCGGTGATCAAGGCAGCAACTGTAGGTGCCTACAACCTCGATCCGCAAGAAGCCATCAACTACGTGGAAAAACACGATAACGAAACCCTGTGGGATTGGATGCATCGCCCCGGTGCGCTACCTGCGGATATGTCCCTCGCCAACCGTGTGCGTGTGGACAGTGTGACCCTGTCGGTGCCGGTACTGAGCCAAGGCGTGCCCTTTATCCAAATGGGTAGCGATCTGCTTCGCTCTAAATCCATGTCGCCCAATAGCTACAACGCGGGCGATTGGTTTAACGCGGTGGATTTCACCAAGCAAAGCAATAACTGGGGCGTAGGTCTGCCGCCGGAATTGCGTGATGGCGTCACCGATAGCTACGTCAAAACCCTGTTTGCCAACCCCAATACCAAGCCTGCAGCGGCGGATATTGCCAAGTCCTCAGCGGTATTCAACGAGTTCCTGAAGATCGCCTCGGGCAGCCCGCTGTTCAGCCTGCAAACGGCAGAGCAGGTGATGGATCGTCTCGGTTTCCATGACGGTGGCAAAACCCAGGTGGCCGGTCTGATTGTGATGAGTATCGACGACGGCGTCGGCACTGTTGCCGGCACTGATTCCACCGCCCGTGCGGATCTGGATAAATCCGTCGATGCAGTGGTAGTGGTGATTAATGGCACCGCCAGTGCGCAATCGCCCAAGATCAAAACCGCGAGCGGTTTCGTCCTGCATCAAGTCCAGCAAGCCTCGGCCGATGCCACAGTGCGCAGCGCGAGTTTTGCGGTGGATGGCGAAAACGGCGTCTTCAACGTACCGGCCTACACCACCGCCGTATTTGTGAAGCCCCAGGCGGGCGCTCAGGGTGCCGGCTTGGCGGCCAATGTCTCCATCGGCTCCAGTGTGGCTGTGCCCTATGGTGATACAGCGCTCTATGTGCGCGGTGATGTGTCTGCCGCCGGATGGGATGCCACCGCTGCCAACCGCATGACCTATGAAGGCGATGGTATCTACGCGGTCTATTTGAACGTCACCGCAGGCAGTCACAACTTCAAGGTCGCCGAGGCTAACTGGAGCAAGCCAAATCTGGGCTCCAACCAGCCTATCGCCGTTGGCGGCAGCATCACGCTGGCCCAAGGCAGTAACGACAATATCTCCAACACCGTTGCCACCAGCGGCACCTATCGCTTTGAGTTGGATGCCTCCGTCAGCACCACAGCGCCAACCCTGAAAGTGATTGACCCGGACACCTACAAGGCGACCTCCGTCTACCTGCGCGGCACAGTCACGGCCTCTGGCTGGGGCGATACCAACGCGGGCAACCAATTGGTACACGAAGGTAAGAGCATCTACGCCATCAGCGTGGCCATGACGCCGGGCGACTACATGTTCAAAGTGGCCTCAAGCGACTGGAGTACGGTCAACCTGGGTTCAGCAACCGCAGTCACCCTGGGCGATGCGGTCGGCCTGACCCAAGGCAGTAACGACAATCTGTTGCTGACTATCGCCACCGCTGGCACCTATCGCTTTGAAGTGGATGCCCGCAACCCGGCAGCACCGGCGATCAAGGTCTACCGCGAAGATCTGTTCGCTGCCACGCCCGTCTACCTGCGCGGCACAGTCTCGTCTGCTAGCTGGGGCGATACCAATAGCGTCAACCGGTTGGTTTATGCCGGTAAGGGGCTGTACACCCAGACCCTGACCATGGCGGCGGGCGATTACATGTTCAAAGTGGCCGAGGCCAATTGGAGCAACCCTAACCTTGGTGGCCCTGCGGCGGTATTGGGGCAACCCACCGAACTGACCCAGGGTTCCAATGACAACATTGGCTTGAGCATTACTACTGCCGGTGACTATCGCTTCACGCTGGATACCACCAGTCAAAACGCCATCACCATCACTGTTGATGCCGTGAACTAAGCGGGCTGCGCCCCCGGGCAGGGGGCGCTTGAAGCGATAGCAAACAGATAACAAGCTGAGATAACGCATATGAAAACATTTACTTTAAAGCCGCTGGCCGCTGTTGTATCCGCCTTGGCAATGGCGTCATTGTCCAACTCACTGTTGGCGCAAACGGCCGCGGAAACCACTGCCGATAACGGTAATCCCCAGCTCGAAGTAGAAGAAGTGATGGTGACCGGCTACGCCCGCTCCATCCAGAACAGCCTGGATACCAAACGTAATGCCGATACGGTGGTGCAAGCGATTTCCGCTGCCGATATCGGTGGCTTGCCCGATGTCTCCATCGCCGACGCCCTTGGCCGTGTGCCCGGCATCACCGTCACCCGCTCCGGCGGTCAGGCGGGTACGATTCAGGTGCGCGGTATGGGTGAGGGCTTTGTATTTTCTACCCTCAATGGCCGCGAGCAGGTATCGCCCAACGGCACCCGCGCCATGGAATTCAGCCAATTCCCCTCGGAGCTGATCCAATCGGTGGAAGTCTATATGTCGCCCAAGGCATCGCTGATTGAAGGTGGCGTGGCAGGTACGGTCGAACTGAAAACCGCCAACCCGCTGGAGATGACCGAAGACCAAAAAGTCTCTATCGGCGTGCGCGGTAGCTACAACGATCAAGCTAACGACATTTACGGTGCCGAACCCTTCGGCCAACGCTTTTCGCTCTCGTTCCAGAAGAAATTGTTTGATGACAAACTGGGCATCGCTCTGGGCTATGCACGCCTGGTGCAACCGCGCTCCGCGACCCGCTTTGAGCACTACAACTACGAAGGCGAGGCTTATGATCTGCTCGATCCCGCCAGCCGCCTGAATACCAGCATTGTCGATCGCGACTTTAACGCCCTGCCGACTGCTAATCGCCCGGCCGCCGTGTTTATGAGCGACGGATTTGAAGTCTTCCAAACCGGTGGTGAAGAGACGCGCGACGGCTATATGGCGGCGATCCAATTTGAGCCAACCGAGCAGCTGTCGGTGCAATCTGATCTGTTCTACTCCAAGTTCGAATCCGACAGCTATTCGCGCGGTTTCCGTATCCAGCCGCTCAAAAATGCCGAAATCACCAA
Source organism: uncultured Cellvibrio sp. (assembly GCA_903858205.1). Classification (GTDB taxonomy): domain Bacteria; phylum Pseudomonadota; class Gammaproteobacteria; order Pseudomonadales; family Cellvibrionaceae; genus Cellvibrio. Next base: position 8,109 of record CAIOHY010000166.1, on the reverse strand, counting down.
CCTTGTGCTCTGGGAAAACATCGCCGTGGTTGGGGGTGAATTTAAAGTGGGTGACACCAACCCCACCGCCTTCAACCTGCAGATCAACAGTAACGACGTAACCCAAACCAACGAATTGCTGTCCGGTGGTTTGAACCTCAAGTGGAAGCAAGATGCGCTCACCGCCTCGCTCGACTTGTCCCACTCAGATGCCTCGGGTGTGCAAGCCGACGGTGTGGTACGTGCGCATCTGTACCGCCCCAAAGCATCGCCCGTTGCCGGTTTTGACCCCTACGAGCGCGATCCGGATCAGTCGATGACTTATCTGCTTGATGGCATCAATCGCCCCAGCGTCAGCCTGAGCCGCGATTACACCCAGTACGACGCCAGCGGTGTGAGCAACCTGCGCATGACCAACTACGAGCGCTATCCACGCATTAACGATGATGTGATTAGCGCAGCGCGGTTTGACCTGAAATACGAACTGGAATTGCCGCTGATCAGTTCGGTAGAAGCGGGTGCACGTTACTCCGAGCGCAACCATAAAGATCGCCGTCAGGTATTTGTGTATGGCGATGGCGCTAACGGCACCATCCAAACCGACTGGTCACTGCCCATCACTACCGACACCTCAGACGTGGTGAATTGGAAGGGCGAGTTTTCCAACTTCCCATCCTTCCTCGCGATTGATGGCGACAAAATTATCCAGCAAGCCTACGACGATGGTTTGGTGCTTGGCGCTGTGCCGCCGGTCACCGCAGGCAATCTCAACCCGGTTGCATCGCCCCGCCCGATTGACCCCGCCGCACGCTGGGGCGAAGGGCGCGATTGGTCGATGAAACAGCGTTCGGAAATCGACGAAAACATCACCTCGTTCTATCTGCAAGCCAATCTTTCCACCAGCCTGTTCGAACGCGATTTGGTGGGCAATATCGGCGTGCGCCACGTGCGCACCGATCAAACCAGTGCGGCATTAATTAACGTGAATGGCGATGTAGAAAAAGGCGCGCGCGAAATTTGCGATGAAATCGGCGAATGCAAAACCGATTTTTCCTATCAGGATTTGGGCGCAACCTACAGCTACAATTTGCCCTCGCTCAATCTTAATTACAGCCTCGCCGAAGATGATTTCTTGCGTTTGGCATTAGCACGCGTTTTGTCGCGCCCGCCCATTAATCGCCTCGCTGCACCTGATTCTGAAGGCTCGGTGTCGCTGCGCGGTGATACGCCATATTTTAATTACGGCAGCAACACATCGCCGTTCTTAACGCCCTTTATTGCGGATCAAGTGGATTTGTCTTACGAACACTACATGCCCGACTACAACGGCGCATTGGTGGTGGCGGTTTATCACCGTGAAATCAAATCTTTTATTCAGGATATTACCTACGAAAATTTTGATTTCCGTGCAGCGGGTTTTGATATGCCCGACACCTGGATCGTAAACGACGGCGGCGGCAATTTTGTTGAAGCGGAAGTGCAAAACGGTAATTACGCCACCTCGATTAACAATCAAGAAGGCGGTTACATTCGCGGCTTGGAATTGTCGTACACGCAAACCTTTAATTTCTTGCCGGAGTTGTGGCAAGGCCTGGGTGTGAGCGCAAGTTACTCGTTAACTGACAGTAAAATCAGCGTGGTAAATCCCGTCGAAAGTTTTGAAGGCGACAACAATTTGCCATTCCCCGGTCTGGTAGAAAAGTCTGCAAACTTCACGCTCTTCTACAGCCTGGGCGGATTTGAAACGCGCTTATCAACCACCTTCCAGGATTCCTTCGTAGGCGAAACGCGCAACGTGAATTTGCAACCCATCATCTTCGCGCCGGAAACCCTGCTGGACTATCAAGCCGCCTACAAATTTGACAGCGGTCTGGACCTGATATTTTCCATCAGCAACCTCACCAACGAACCCAACCGCAGCTACATGTTCGACGAACAACTAACCCGCACCTTGCAATGGTTCGGCCGCACTGCGTACTTGGGGGTGAATTACACCTTCTAGTTTTTGTAGGGATTTTTTTGTTGAAGGCCGCACATGAAAATGTGCGGCTTTTTTTGTTTTTTATTCGTAGTTTTGTATGGTTCGGTGTAAGTCGGCGAGCCAATGGCGCTTGGGGCGAATGCCGCTTCAACCAATGGAATGGCCGCGTGTATGATCCGGAACTAGGCCGCTTTATGAGCGCCGATCCGTTTGTGCAAGCACCGTATAACTCGCAGAGTTACAACCGCTACTCGTATGTGTTTAATAACCCGCTGAGTTTTACGGATCCGACGGGTTATACAACAGAAGCGACCAAATATGATTTTGAGGAATTACCGGTTACTTGTGATAGTGCTTGTATGGAGCAAGATCGTAAGAAGCTGGAGGCGCAGCAAAACGCAATCAACCAGTCGAATACTGCGTACTGGAGTGCAAGTGAAAACAGAGGTGAGCGATGGGCTTACATGAATGGTGCGGCTTACAACATTGCTAATTTCTGGGGTAATCATGCATTCCTTCTGGCGGCTGGGGGAGATGGATCGACAAGTACAAATAATGCTGCATCTTTTGATCTATCTGTAGCAGCCTTTTGGCTTGGTTCAAGTGGAATGGCACTTGAGCATACCAAAGGATATCTTGGAATTCACAAAGTGAAATACCTATCAGACTGGCGGTTTTATCTAAATGGATGGGGAGGCAATCAATAGGTCGATACGTATGCTCTGGCAAAAATGGGTAAGCTTGCTGGGCCGTTTGCATTTGGGCTTGGGACTTACGCAGATGGGAAAAAAGTACTAACTGCTAGTACATCAGAAGATAGAAAATCTTCTGCGCTGAGTATGGCCTTCAATCTAATTGTAGGTACAGCTGCTTGGGTAAATTCGAAGAATTTTGGGCCATTGGGTGTTGCTACAGGAATTAATGATGTTTATGGTAAGGATATTGCTCTAAAAGCGTTCGAGGGTGCCATGGCTATTAGCCCGAACATTCCACATCCTAAACCTGAAAATAATTCTCTGGACAATGCTCTAGAAAAAGCCTTCGTCAACGGAAGTAGATGAGTTGAGTAAATAGTATGAGTCGCACAGATTTCTATTGGTCATACCCATTTTTTTATTATACATTTCTGAAACATTATCAAAATGAATCTCGGGGTGTAAGTGGTTTTGCCCCTTTTATGGCAGTTGGTTTTGTAAGTTTTTGGTGGGGGGCGGTCGCTCATGCAATTGCATTTTTTTTGGCATCAATTTGCTCGATAAACGAAGTCTTCTTAAGGTTTTTCCAGAATATATATGACTCCATGGGTATCGTAGCTATAGCAGCTCTGATTTTTGTACCAAATGCTTTATTTTTTCTGTTTAAAAAAAGATATCGTGTGTATGAAAATCGATATGATGGGTTTTCTAGTGAAGTGAAAAAGCGTGGTTATATTATTTCTTGGGCGGTAATGTTTTCTGGTATATGCCTATTGCTTTATTCTCTATATCGATATGCCAGTTCGAATTGTTAATTTTTCTAACTTAAATAAAAAATCCCGACCAGTAAAAAACTGATCGGGATTTCCTGTCGAAACTTATCTATTGCTCACGGAAAATTTCGTCAGGTTGTAAATTGCGGCGTTTGTGAATAACGGCCAGTACCTCAAGGCCATCAGGCTTTACTTCATACAAAATACGATAAGAATAAAGGGATACTTCGCGCACAGACTCGTCCTTTAATTCCGCGACGACTTTTCCTGTAAGAGGAAATTCGTCCATTTGTAGTGACTTGCTCACTAATGCTTGAGTGACGCGCTTGGCGTAGATGGCAGAATCTTGTGCTATGTAGTCGTGAATGTGGCGAAGTTGGACCTTCGCGTGGTCAGTCCACTTCACCATGTTTGAATATCGCGTAGCAATTGGTCTGCGTCGGTGGTTTTGCCCTGTTCGGCATCTTGTTGACCACGACGAATATTTTCCAGTACATAAAGACGATACATTATCTCTTCAATGTCGGCATTGTCTGGAAGGTTCTGCAGGGTTTCCAGCACGTCTTGTTTGAGTGTATGAGCGAGCATGTTAATTCCTCGTGCGTCGGTAATGCCGATATGCTAGCACTCATTTCTGGTTGGTGACAGGTGCTGCCCGTCCCTCAGCGGCAACCTCACCACCAAAGAGGGCCTCACAGGCACCTTGGGTTACGGCACCAGTGGTGGCAACGTCGCTGGCCAGCGACAGCAATCGGCGTGTGACTAACTATGTGGGTGATATTGCGCTGTTCATCAGCAAGGGTGATAACACCAATGCCACTTACGCGCATGAATATCTGCACCGCGATCATATCGGCAGCATAGTTGCCATCAGCAAAGGCAAAATTGCAACGCTTGCCGATGTGAGTTGGCAAGCCAATGGCGCATGGGGCGAACGCCTCTTCAACCAATGGAATGGCCCGCTGGATAATTTATTAATCCCAACCTCAACCGCAAAAAGTTTTACCGATCACGAGCATTTGGATGCGGTGGGGTGGAAGACATTGCGATCAAGGGGATTATTTGATCAGTATTGCTTGGTTCTATTGCTGCCCCAAGTTTCCGGTTTAATGGATTGAATTCTTCGGATTAACGCTTTTGTTTTTCCGGTTTAAGGGTTTGTATTTCTCGGTTTAAGGATGTCAGCTCCCGCCATTTGCAGGGCTTGGAGCTGCTTATGTACCCTCGAAAATTGGCTGGATTAATGCGCGAGCTGCTCGGGCAGTTTCGTATTGTGTACCTGACCGGGCCTAGGCAGGCCGATAAAACAACATTGGCAAAAGCATTTCAATTTTATGGTGGACTATTGGAAACGCTTGTTTATATGGAATGCTGCAAACAATCTACCTGGGCAGATAATGATGCAAGTTTTTATCATTTTCGCGATTCACAAAAAAATGAAGTGGATCTTGTGTTGGAACAAAACGATGGCAAGATAATTGGTCTTGAAATAAAAGCGTCGGCCAGCGTATCAATTCACGATTTCAAAGGTTTGAAAGCACTGGCTGATTATGCGGGTGACAAATTTCGTTATGGGGTTTTGTTTTACACCGGCAAAGATATTCTGCCTTTCAATCAAGGCGAAAATATATTTTATGCTTTACCGGTTGGGTTGTTGTTTCGAAATTTAGAGGGGGGGTAAAGTTATAATTTTCTATCGTCCCTTGATTCACAAAATCCCCGCCCCATAATCTGTAAACTCCACACTCCGGCAGCAGCTATGCTCGTTCAATCTCGCCTTCAGCAACAATCGTCAATTCGGCTCTTATGGGGCGGGATGTTGGTTGTTGGCTTTTTGTGTTTGTTGGCGAGTTGGAGTCTTGATCCTACAGCGGAATATATAGGCAGCGATACCGAGCGCAATGGCCGTGTGGTATCAGTGGATATGCCGCTGCATGCCAACAGCGAACATTCATTCACGCTGAAAAGATTTTTAAGTCGCTACAAAGATCAACCCAAGTCCGCTGAACCGCCTGAGCCTATTTGGGTATTGGCAGCGAATGACGTTATCGCGCTATTTCCCTGTGCAACGGCAAGGTTCCATAATTCCGCTGCGCAAACTCCGCATTTCTCTCTTCATCAATTACAGACACTCAATATCTCCCGCGCTCCACCGCTTGTTTAATCACTTCCGTTAAAAAAATTTAATTTTTTTGCTTTCCTCTCACTGAGTTAAAACAGTGACGAGCGCAGGCATGGTGGAGTATTGGCGATGAAAACACGTTTTTCGCGGGCGATTGTGTATGGCCTGATTATTTTATTTGGGCTGCTGAGTGCGTTGCCCAATCTATTACCGGATTCTGTTTTACAAAAATTACCTGAGTGGTATACGCAAAATCAGTTGACACTCGGTTTGGATTTACGCGGTGGTTCGCATTTGTTATTGGAAGTGGATACCAGCGAACTAACTGCGAATAAAAATCCCGCGCTGCATGAGCAGATAGTGCGCGATGCGGTTGAGCAAAGTTTGGAAGTGGTGCGTCGCCGTCTGGATGAAACCGGTATGGTGGAGCCGATGATTACGCGGCAGGGCAGCGACAGTATTTTAGTGCAGCTGCCGGGCGTGAGTGACCCACAGCATATTCGCGAATTGTTGGGCACTACCGCGCGCATGACGTTTCATTGGGCAGCGAATGAAAAATCGGCTTTGCTCGGGAAAATTATTTCCGTACAAGGCGATACTCCAAGCGAGCGCTACCAACTTGAAGAACGCGTGGCGCTGGAAGGAAAACATATTAGCGATGCGCGTTTGGCGTTTAATCAGGAAACCGGCGAACCCGTTGTTAATTTTAAATTGGATAACGAAGGTGCGCGCCGCTTTGGTGATATGACCAAACACAATATTGGCCGCGCGCTCGCGATTGTATTGGATGATCGCGTCGTCACTGCGCCGGTAATTCGCGGCGCAATCCAAGGCGGCAGTGGAGAAATCAGCGGTTCATTTACCAGTGCGAGTGCAAATGATCTTGCGCTGCTGCTGCGCGCAGGTGCCTTGCCCGCGCCGCTAAAGGTGATTGAAGAGCGAACCGTGGGGCCGGATCTGGGCAGTGATGCAATTTCCATGGGTATTAGCACGGGAATTGTGGGCGCACTCTTGGTGCTTGCATTTATGGTGGGCATTTATGGGCGTTGGGGATTAATCGCTTGCACTGGCTTGGCGATTAATATCGGTTTGAGTTTTGGTGTGCTGAGTTTATTGGGCGCGACACTGACGCTGCCCGGTATCGCCGGTTTTATTTTAAGTATCGGCATGGCAGTGGACGCGAATATTTTAATCAACGAACGTATCCGGGAAGAAACGCGGCGCGGTGAAACTGCCATGGTTGCATTGCGTGCGGGTTTTCAGCGCGCTTACAGCACTATTCTTGATTCCAATATCACATCGCTAATTGCGATTAGTTTATTGTTTTTATTCGGCAGCGGCCCAGTGCGCGGTTTTGCGGTGACCATGGCGGTGGGTTTATTAATCTCTATGTTTACCGCGATTTCATTTACCCGTTTGGTGATGGAGTGGCGCGTTGAAAAGTTGGGTAAACAACCATTGATTATTTCCGGCATTAAATTATTGGATCGCATCAGTGAAAATACAATTCCGTTTTTGCGCGCACGCATTTTTGGTTTGATCGCATCAGCGGTGTTATCGCTCGCATCAGTATTTTTATTTTTCAGCCCAGGTTTGGATTATGGTGTCGATTTTAGTGGTGGCACGGTGATTGAAGTGAGCGCGCCCCATGTCACCGTTTCTGATTTACGCAAAAGCTTGGCGCAATTACATTCAATGCCTATAGCGATTCAGGAGTTTGGTGCGCAAGGTCATTATCTTATGCGACTGCCAATGCAGTCAGCGGAGGATGTGGCTAATGGCGCGAGCGTGCAGGCTGTTAAAACGGCGGTGTTAGCCATCTCGCCGGATGCGGAATTTCCGCGTGTAGAAATGGTAGGCCCGCGCGTGAGCAGCGATTTTGGTGATGCCACTATTCTCGCGATTATTTTGGCGGGCTTAGGTATGCTCGGTTATTTATGGGTGCGGTTTGAATCGCATTTTGCACTGGCTGCCACACTCACGCTCGCATTGGATCTCACCAAAACGATCGGCTTTTTTGCGCTCGCGGGTGTGGAGTTTAATCTCACTGCCGTGGCTGCATTGCTCGCGTTAATCGGATATTCGGTGAATGACAAAGTGGTGGTGTTTGATCGTATCCGCGAAAATTTGCGCATCACGCCGGATAAACCGCTCGTAGAGTTACTGAATGAAAGTATCACCTCAACACTGACGCGCACGGTGTTTACTTCAGTCACAACATTTCTCGCGCTTTTGCCCATGGCGATTGCGGGTGGTAGTGCGGTATCAAGTTTTTCACTGCCCATGCTATTCGGCATTGTGATTGGCACCAGCTCATCAATATTAATTGCTGCACCGATTGTATTGCTGTTAGGTGAGCAGCGCTTGCGCAGGGGGAAAAAACAGTTACGTGCGGATGCCGAAGTAGTGCAGCGCGAAATTGACGCTTTGCCTTAAATGAAATAGCCCTCCGTTAGGCTGTAGATTATTTTGTTGCGCTACAAACAATAACGCCTGCAATTGCAGGCGTTATTGTTTGTAGCGCAACAAAATAATCTACAGCCTAACGGAGGGCTATTT